>JAGGDZ010000193.1 GCA_024648655.1 Chloroflexota bacterium
GTCAAGAATCCGACAGAGGTTGTAGTTGGCACGCTCCGTCTTACGGGAGACCTTCAGGGGCCTGACCCGCGGCTAGAGGCGGTCGCCAGGGAACCGGGCTATATGGGCCAGGACATTCTTGACCCTCCCAGCGTCGAAGGCTGGCATACGGGCCATGAGTGGATCAACAGTGGTTCGCTAGTCAAGCGCGTGAACTTCGTCGCCGACAGAATAAGCGACACCGATCTGCCCGGCGTGAAGCGAATAGTCGAGCGCATAGCATCTGCCAATGGTCCCACGATGACTCCGGAAGAATTCGTAGAGAACTGCTTGGACCAGATGGGTCCGCTGCCTGTGTCGGAACAGACCCGCAGCGAGCTTCTCAGCCAGGCGCAAAGCGAGGGTGAAGTCAACTGGCAGGACGAATACGACGACTCCGCGCGGCGCACGGGCGAAATGCTCGCTCTCATCGGCGCAACCCGAGAGTATCAGTTTGGCTAAAGCCGAGGCTTGGCATAGAATTACTTTCATAGGAGGAAGAAATGGCAAACACGAACAAACCGCCGGTCCTTGTTGTTCTGCAGCTCACGGGCGGCAATGACTATTTCAACACGGTGATTCCGTACACGGACGGCAACTACTATGACAGTAGGCGCTCGCTCGGCATTTCCGAGAACCGCGTGCTCAAGCTCGATGATGAGCTCGGCTTGCACCCAGCAATGGCGCCGATGAAGGACATATTCGACAAGGGCGACATGGCTGTAATTCATGGCATCGGTTATGAGAACTCGCCGCGTTCGCACTTCCGCTCGATGGACATCTGGCACACTTGCGAGCCGGACAAGGTTGGCACTGAAGGCTGGCTTGGGCGCGCGCTGAAGCAGATCGATCCGCATTCTGAGAATCCCGTTACCGGAGTCAACGTTGGGCAAGCGCTGCCTCGTGCATTGGTTGCTCCTGGTGTCTCGGTCGCATCGGTTGCCGATGTATCCACGTATGGTCTGCTCACGAACATCGAGCAGACGGAGCAGCGGCAGCAGGTCTTGGAGCGCTTCGCAAACATGTATGGACCTGCGGTGGGTACGGGACAAGTAATGGAATATCTGGGGCAAACCGGTTTGGATGCCCTCAAGGGCGCAGACATTCTGAAGATAGCGCCTCAGCAGTATGAGTCCAGCGTTGAGTATGGCTCAAGCCCGATAGCACAGAAGCTCAGGGACATCGCCATGATTCATACGGCGGACGTGGGAACGCGCGTATTCTATACCGACCACGGCAGCTTCGACACGCACGCGGCACAAGCCACGACTCACGCTCAGCTTTGGACGGACGTTTCGGAGGCGGTCGCGGACTTCTGGGATGACCTGCGTGAGCACGATGCCGACGATAATGTGATAATGTTCCTGTTCTCCGAGTTCGGCCGCAGAGTGCGTGACAACGGCTCCGGCACGGACCACGGGGCAGCGGGCGTAGCATTTGCTATAGGCCCTAATGTACACGGCGGATTCTACAGCGAGTATCCTGAGACCCGCGCAGAGGCGTTGCAACAGGGTGACTTGGTTCCTAACCAAGACTTCCGCGGCGTGTACTCGACAATTCTGGAAGACTGGATGAAACTGGACGCTCCGAGTGTCGTAAACGGGCAGTTCGAGCAGCCCGCGTTCATTCACACTAACGGCAACGGCCACTAGGTCGGAGCCCGAAGACTGATAGTCTGCTTTCTCCCCGCGGCTCGCCGATAATTCGTGCCGGGGGGAAGGCGATACAAGTCAGAGCAAATCGGAAGGTGAAAAATGCTAACGACAACCGTATCAGGCCGCACTTGGAACTTCAGCCATGCAATCGGTCGCAACGCGGCAGCAGGCAACGGTTTCACGCAGCCGACTGACGTGGCAGTGGCGCCGGATGGCGTGCTGTATGTACTCAGCAGAGGCCAGGAAGGCGCGGGCGGCGTGCAAGCCCCCAACAAGCGCATAGGCAAGGTTACTATAACTGAAGAGTTCATCGGAGACTTCGCGCGTGAGGAGCTTGTCTGGCCCATGGGGATTGCCGTTGACAGCAACGGCAATATCTACTGCTCGGACGAGTTCGACAAGCAGATTAAAGTTTACGATGCAGACGGCCAGCGAGCAGGCGAGTGGGATGGTGAAGGGAGGCTTGGCAGCCCTTCCGGAATCGCCTGCGACGCAGATGACAACGTCTATGTAACGGACGCGCAGACAAATCAGATTCAGAAGTACACCAGCGAAGGCAAGTTCCTGGCGGCTTTTGGTGGTTCGGGCAGCGGTTCCGGTCAGCTGAACCGGCCCTGGGGCGTGACTGTGGGAGCCGACGGAAGCG
>JAGGDZ010000402.1 GCA_024648655.1 Chloroflexota bacterium
CACCAACAGTTACGCCATCGGCACGGTCACTCCCGGGCCCGTCCTTGGTAAGCCCTTCACTTCGGGGCGAGGTCTCACAGGCAACGACGAATTTACCAATCATCTCTCCACCATGACAGCCAGCTACTGGGACACGGAAACCACCGGCCAAGCGAATGGGGACAGCTATGCTGTCAGCGAGTTTGGTCTCGGCAAGACGACCGCGCAGCTCCAGACGCCCACCTCAGCCGCCGGCATCTACGCGGATTGGGATAGCGAGATCTGGGACTTCGGCGAAGACAGCGAGTACCCGAAGCTGAAGGATGTGGGCGGGCAGGACTAGCGCGCGGGCGTGGGCGGGCGTGGGCAAGCACGGACTTGCCCACGCTCATATGGCAACAGTTCAGAGCCAAGGAATCTCTGAGCAACGTCAATCCGGACTCGATTCGGATCCGGAAAGTCTGCCCGTGGATTCGGGCTCTGTAACTTGCCACAGCGATGTTGCGCCGCCTTGGGCCGCCAGCATTATCGTCTCTTCGCGCGTCCGTGGCTGTGGTGGCGGCATCGCAAGGTCGCACTCCTTGCACATCGCCGTATAGCGGTCAAGCGCGTCCTGCAATGTCTGCTACATCTTCTGCGTTATCGTCCGCGGTCCACTTCCACTTCCACTCGATATAGCATTCCCATATTTACTAGCATCCTCTCATAGTATGCACATACTCTAATGCTATACCGCCTAAAAGAAACGCTGACTGACTGAAAGACTGACATACTGACTGGCTACCTGCTAAAATGCCGACATGTCCGCAGCGCGCAACATACCCCATACAACTCAGATGCCTTATGCCCTGCGTCCGATGCAGGAACGCGACCTCACGCAAGCAGCCGAAATCGAGCGCGACGCCTTCCCTACGCTCTTCCCGCCAACTTCATTCCGCCGCGAGCTGAAGAATCGTCTCGCCCGCTATCTCGTCGCCTGGCGCCTCGATGATCCTCTCGAACTCACCCGCCAACCCTCCGAATCCCCCACGCGCATCAACCGCATCTGGCGCAGCGCCGCAAGTCTCTGGAACGGGCGCCCAATCGCATGGCAGCCCGGCAAGCCGTACATTGTCGGCTTCGTCGGCGCCTGGTACATGCACGACGAAGCGCACATAGTCTCCGTTGGCGTCCGCTCTGACTACCGCGGCTTCGGCATTGGCGAACTTCTCCTCATCGGCGCGATAGAGCAGGCGCAGAAGCGCAGAATGCAAGCCGTTACACTAGAAGTCCGAATCTCCAACTACATCGCCCAGAACCTCTACAAGAAATACGGCTTCCGGAAGATGGGCGTCCGCAAAGGCTACTACTCCGACAACCGCGAAGACGCCCTAATAATGACTACGCCTGCTATTAACCACGTCTCCTACCGGCAAGAACTCCGTTCTCTCGTAGAATCCCATCAGAACCGTTGGGGCGCCGCCGATCGCATCCTCTAATAACCCGCATCCCGTCCTTTCCAGATTGTAAATCCTGTGAGTCAAGTATAACAATGTCCATCATAGCGAAAATCGGTATCTTCCTCACAGCAATGCTGCTCATCTTCAGCCTGCTCGCGCCACTGCTCACTCCGTTCTTTCAGGAGCAGGTGCTCCCGCGCATAGGCGGCGCGCCCGAAGAGAACGCGCCAATCAACGGCGAGGCAAAATGGCGGCCCGTCATCACAGAACCCCGGTACGACATCATCACCGTGCTGGGTTACGATGCCATACCGGCAATCCTCAACCCCGAATTTGCCGGCGCGGGCGAAGCGATGGAGTGGATGGCGCCAAGCGAACAGGTCATCGGCTTATCCGTCAACGGCGACCACCGCGCATACTCCATACCGTTGCTGAGTCGCC
>JAGGDZ010000446.1 GCA_024648655.1 Chloroflexota bacterium
TCTGTCAGGGCGCCGCCGCTCTCGCTGATGCGTATCATCAGCAGGTCGCCATCCTGCCACGGCTGCTCACACACGCCCCAGGCTAACACTGTTGCGTCGTCTTCCTCGATCTCCACCGCATCGTCGAAGTCCAGACGCAGCGCGACTGACGCGTCCAGCGCGATGAAGTCTATGTGATGACCCGCCAAGCCGTTGTGCGGATTAAGCTGCATCCTCACATTGCCCGCAGACCAGTCGATACGCCTGATTGTAGTTTCTGATGTGCCCTCTGTATCGAAGGTATCAGGCTTGAGGACACCGTTGCTGCCATCCGCGCCCACGGAGCCGTCATCACCATCCACAGGATCGAAGAACGCTTCGTGCAGTGTGCCAGCGGGAGGCTTTACATGCACCACATACTCCTCCAGCGTCCTTATGTAGTCAGGATATGCGTCGCAGATGATGTACTTGTGCGCGCGCGCTTGGTAGTATGTCTGGTACTCGCCCTCAGGGAGCGGACGCGCCGTGTACGCGTAACCGGGGTGTTCCGCATAGAACAGACCGGCGTCTCTGCCCTCTAACCAATAATCAGGGCGAGGGTCGTCAGGATATTCCTCGAAATGTGCATGAACAAAACCGATATGAGAGTTATGGTACACTCTGCTGTCCGCAGGTAACCCGGATTCAATATCGTGATCAATGCGTTTAGGAGGCCATTTGTTATGTTGAGCCCGTCTTTCCCATTCATACCCGTCGATGAGACACTGCAGGTACTCATCCGAGCCATCGCCAGCGTCTATCTCAGACTGCAATTCGGCTATCAGTTCCTTCAGTTCAGACAAGGCAACTGACGGCGACTGCTCGATTATCCGCTCCGCTGTCATTGCGTATGAGCCATCTACGGTTCCCATGAGAAAGCGCTGCTCATCGCTGCCGGACGGTCCAGACTTCCCCTCCGGCGCAGCGTCAGGCAGCCATCTCCTGCTATGACGGCTCGATACAGTGTAGTTATCGACAACAAAGCCTTTCAACACATTTCCAAAGTAGTACTTGTCCGGATGATGATTCGCCATGAAAGAGCCGTCGCTTTCCATCAAAAATACAATCGCCTCCCTGTCATCCCACCACGAAGCCCTAGACTCGATGAACTCCTCAGATTCAGCAAGCGCCTCTTTTTCCGACACCTGATGTTCTTCGCTCCAGTCTGAAAGCACAACTCCGGTGACCGTGCCGCTGCCGCTTCCTTTCAGATACTCCAGCACTTCGAACTCATACGACCGCGCGGGAAGGTACAGATCATCGGAATGCACATATTCATGATCTGGGTCCAAATGTTCTATCCCCGCAGAGACCGAGCGCAGCTTGACCCTGACTATGGCGTCCGACCACAGTATCCTCTCCTCGAGAGAGAGCGGACCATTGTATGGTGGCGGCGACACTGATACTATTGCCGTTGGTTCGGGTGGCAAACTGTTACGTAAGTCATCGTAGAATATGGCTACTATGGCTAATATCACTGCAAGCAAGCCGATGCCTATGAACGCGTAGCTTCTCTTGGAGCGTCTGTAAAAGTCTTTGTCTTGCATAGTGAAGCGCCTCTATGTCTCAATATCACTATCGGTGTGGCTCTGAGCCGTGCTCGTTTCGATAGGTCTGCCTTAGATACCCAACGTCCGCGGTGGGAACTGCCTTGGGCGCAGTCCCGCTCGTCGGCACGACAATTTCCAGGTTGTTCATCAAGAAGTCTCTGTAGTGTTGCGGATTCGAAACGAAGGGGGCATACAGGTCGCCAAGCCCTGCCGTATGCCCGAACTCGTGCATCATCGTCGCAGGGAAATAGACGTACAAACCCCCATGATTCGGGACAGCCTGGTTGTGTTGGGATGGATCGTTAGTCCAGACTATTCGCGTGTGCACCCAACTTCGAGACATTGACGTGTTATAAGCTTGCCAGGCGGGCTGTTCAATGACCATCGCCGCAACGGTCAAGTGTCCCTGTGAGTCTGTGAAGTTGCCATTCACGAACTTGACGCACGCCGTGCCCTTACCACAGTCGTGGCTAGGATCGTGATCACCGGGATTGGTATTCATCGAGCCGGCAACTATGTTGATAGGCACTACAGTCTGATCTGTGTTTCTCCT
>JAGGDZ010000120.1 GCA_024648655.1 Chloroflexota bacterium
CGCGCTCCATCAATCGCGCATGGGACGTTCACACAGACAGACCGCTGTATTGGAGCAAGACGCGTCAGTTGGTCATGGCGCTTCTGACGGGCCTGATGTTTCTATTCTCCACCAGCATCTCCACCTTTCTGAGAATATATGAGCGGATTGCATATTTGGATTTTCCGTATGCAGAAATGCTGGTCAGGACCAGCAGCGTAGTCATTCTTTACGTAAGTTCCTTCGTGTTGATTCTCGCGGTTTTCCTAATGCTCTATAAGTTCGTGCCAAATACCAAAACGTACTGGCGGTACATTTGGATCGGTGCAATTGTGGCAGCAGCGCTGTTCGAAACGACGAAGAATCTGTTCATCTGGTATTTGAACACTTTCACGAATTTCGGCAGCGTATATGGAACGCTCGCCTCCGTTGTTGTGCTTCTACTCTGGACGTATTTGAGTGGCTTGATTCTCATCCTGGGCGCAGAGTTAAGCTCGGAATATGGACGTATCCGGCGCGGCACCGAGCGCGGCATGCTGCTGAGTTAACGCCAACCGCTTGTGTTGACCACCGCAAGGTCTGTACACTTGCGCTATGCGAATCTCGGTTGACACTATCCGCTCGCCCGCCGATGTGGTGGGCATGGTGCGTGGCGTGTTTTACGGCTGGTGGCTAGTAGGCATCGCCGTTGTGCTGCTGACGCTGATGGCGCTGTCGGTATTCCAAGGGCTGGGCACATTTCTGGTGGCATTGCAACGGGAATTCGGTTGGAGCCGCACTGTGCTATCGGGCGCATTCTCTCTGTCGCGCGCTCAGGGAGCCGTCATTGGCCCTATTGAGGGCTGGCTCATCGACAAGGTGGGCAACCGGCGCATGATACTGTTCGGATACCTGCTGATGGCGTTCGGCTTCCTGATGTTCTCTCAGGTCGGCAACAGTGCGTTTTGGGACGTGGGGGTGTTCAGGCTGGAGAGCGGAGTTTGGCAATTTTATATCGCGTTCATCACGATCAGCCTGGGGTCCGGTGTGGGCGGCTGGCTGGCAATCATGGCGCTTTTGAACAACTGGTTCGTGCGGCAGCGTTCGCTTGCTATTGCCACTTCGATGTCAGGCATTCACCTGGGAGGGCTGCTGGTGCCGGTGCTTGCGCTTGGAATCGAGTTGTACGGATTTCGCTTGACAACCTTTGGTATTGCCATCTTTCTGTGCGCATTGATTCTACCGGTCTTCACCTTATTGCGCGACAGGCCTGAAGACATGGGACTGCTGCCCGACGGCGGTCGTGCCGGTTCGAGGCATCCGTCTGAAAGAAGCGCGGCGCAGAACGCGTCAGCCGACGACGAGCCGGAGTTCACGGCGATGCAGGCGCTCAGGACGCGCGCATTCTGGATTCTAACGATTGTTCACATGTCGTCCAGCGTGTCGATTGTGACTCTGGCGCTGCATCTCGCGCCTAAACTGACGGACATGGGGATGTCGCTCAGTGGCGCGGGCACCATCGTTCTGATTTACACGATTCTTGCGCTGCCGACTCAGTTCGTAGCCGGATGGCTCGCCGACAGGATGCCCAAGCCGCCACTGATTTTCTTCTTCATATTCTTGCAAGGCATCGCAATTATGCTGGTGGCGGTGACGGACCAGATATTCATGGCGCTTATTTTCGCCATAATGTATGGCATCGGATTCGGAGGCCGCATTCCGCTCCTTACATCCATTCGGGGAGAATACTTCGGGCGCAAGGCGTTTGCCACTATTATGGGGCTGTCGCAGATGCCGAACAATATCTGCATGATATTCGCGCCTCTGTTCGCCGGTTTCATGTTCGATACTACGGGAACATACTTCATACCGTTCGCGTTTTTCGGCTTGCTTAATGTGCTTGGCGCGTTCCTGATGCTCACCGTGAAGCGTCCGCAGGTGCAGGAAACCACACCGGCGCCTGCGGCGCAGACTGCCGACTAGATCGTGCTGCGGAGGCGTTATGAGAGTTCTGGGAGTCGAACTGCCGCACCCATTCAACGAGTTCTGGGAACGGTTTGAAGCAGAAATTCCGGTTCCTATTGAGCTCATAGAGGCGGGGCATAGCGTTGTATTCGGCGACCAAGGGGCTGACTTAAGCGCGCCGAATCTACCGGCCTGGACAGAGCTGCCAGGTGACGATCTTGCGTATCATGTGGCGCACGAGCTTTTTCACATCGTGCAGAGACAGCGCGGCTATCCGAAGACCGTCAGAGGAAGACAGCATCCCCCGAACTCCGTAGAGGCGCGCATTGGAGCCGACCTCGAAGAAATGATACTGCATCCACCGCTGGAGGATTTACTGCGCGGGGAAATGGGCTTCAAGAATGACTTCATCCGCGAGCGTATGCTTCGAGGAGCGCTTCACGGGGTCGCCGGCAGTCCTGTGCCGGAGTACGGCACGCCATGGTTTACGACCTGGGCAATCAGGTACTGTGAATTGCAAATCATCCTCAGCAGAGGTGAATGGATTCAGTTGCAGGAGGTGTTCACTGAGCGCAGCTCCCAAGTGGCGCGGCTGGGTGAAGAAATAATGGGAATAATGAACGAAGTGGGTTGGGGCACGCGAGAACAGGCATTACAATCGCTTGCGGGTGTGCGAGACTCGCTTGGTTTGCAGGTGAACCAGATTGTGCTGGTGATGGACCCGGTATCAGGCGAGATATTCTGACCGGGGGTGCACTGTTCTGCGCGACCGCTAACGACAAAGTCCTTCTTGGATGTGGCGATGATAATCACCCGTAACCATGCCCGACGGAAAGACTTGCGCTTCCATATCCTCTACAGCGAATATCCAATGGTCTATTGTGGGCATCGCTTCAGCCGCTTCGATGCTGCGCAGTATGGCAGGAATGCGGGATTTCTTATGGTCGCACATGTCGCGCACTTTGGAGTCGAAGACTGCGCGCGCCTCTATCTCGGAGAAATCAGTGGACACATTGGGTGTGAGTTCAAGGCATGCCGCCGCCACAATCGGCAACAGTAGCAAAGGAACAAAGGCTCTTTTCATGGCGCGTATTGTATCACGGTATTTTAGGCTCTAGCCATTGCTCTAGCCATTGAATGAAGGAGAATTGGGCAGGGGTCGGATGGGAAACGACCGTTCGCAGAATAGTTGGTCTGTTACAATGCCGCTGACAAGATCTAGTCCGTGGATGTTCAGGCAGAAAACACCAAAAGATAGGAGTGACTGCAATGACTCTCTCAGGCAAAGTGGCTATGGTAACCGGCTCCGGCAGAAACATAGGGCGCGCGACTGCAATCGAATTGGCGCGGCGCGGCGCGAATGTGGTTGTGAATGCGCGCAGCAATCAGGCGGAAGCCGATTCGGTAGTTGCGGAGATAAAAGGCTTGGGCAGCAGGGCAATCGCGGTTATAGCTGATGTCGGCGTACAAGAACAGGTGGACGCGATGATGGCAGATGTGATGGCTGCGTTCGGTGGAGTGGATATTCTCGTCAACAACGCCGGACTGCGCGCCGCCGACCCGATTACCGAAATGACGTCGGAACAGTGGCGCAGTGTACTCGCGGTCAATCTGGATGGTCCGTTCTATTGCTCACAGGCGGTCATACCGGGAATGATCGAGCGCGGCTGGGGACGTATCATCAACGTGTCCGGACTGAACGCGTTCAAGGGCAGGGCGGACTGGGCGCATGTGTGCGCCTCAAAGATGGGCGCCCTGGGGCTGACACGCGCGCTCGCAGCCGAGCTTGCGAAGCATAACATACTTGTGAACCACATTGTGCCCGGCGCATTCGATACGACGCCACCGCCAGGTCAAGCCGATGCTTTTGCGGGTCCACCCGCGACTCGCGCTGTGGGTATTCCTGTTGGCAGACTGGGGTTGCCCGAAGAGATTGCGACCGCCTGCGCCTTTCTCGCATCCGACGAATCTTCGTTCATAACGGGACAGACGATTCATGTGAATGGCGGCGCCTTAGCGCATTAGGCTTGCCGGAAGAACGGCATGATATACATGATATAATTGTAGTGGATGGTCATTGTGGAAGGTTGCGGGTTGAAAGTCAAGGTAAAGTTGTTTGCCAGCTACAAAGAGAAGGCGGGAACATCGGACATCGAGATGAGCCTGTCGGATGGGGCAACCGTGTCGGATGCGGCATCGGAGTTGTTGCGTCTTTACCCCGCTATTTCCGGAGACAGCTCGCGATTGATGATCGCGGTGAATGAAGAGTATCAAGAGCACGACCATCCTCTCGCCGACAACGATGAAGTAGCGTTCATTCCGCCGGTAAGTGGGGGCTGACGGGAACGATGGACAGGATAGATAGGATGTGTGCGTGATGGCGACGATTACGATTACGAATGAGCCACTCTGTCCCGAAGCGATAACCGACGGCGTGAAGCAAGACGGCAATGGCGCGGTTGTTACATTTCTGGGATCGACTCTTGACTCTACTGCGGATCGTAGGGTGCTTTACCTTGAGTACGAAGCGTACAGGCCGATGGCGGACAACCAACTGGCACGGATCGCGGACGAAATCAGTGAGCGATGGGGCATCACTGATGTAGCCATATCTCACCGGCTTGGAAGACTGGAGATTGGCGATCTCAGCTTAGTGGTTGCGGTAGCGTCGCCACATCGCAGGGAGGCATTCGAGGCGAGCGCTTACGCAATCGACCGCATCAAACAGATTGTGCCTATCTGGAAGAAGGAATTCTTTGAGGGTGGTGAGGTCTGGGTCGGCAGCCAGGAGGACGAATGCGCCAAGCAGAGCAGTGAGGTCGCGGTTGGCGGCTCGTAGTCCGGATCGGCTCATCCGACGGTCGAGCATACAGGCGGTCGCCGCGTAAAATTGCCGTAAAATTGCGAAGTCCCATCATCATCGTGACGATTATGCGCGACAATTGTCAATTGGCGAACCAATTTCACAGGGTTGCGTGAATTCAACTCTAATTGTTATGAAAATCACAATCATCACAGTTGCCAATAGTATGTGGCGTCTGTTATATTGATTTATCAATCTGGCAAGGAGGGATCGCATAGAGGTCTAGTGCGGCCGCCTGCTAAGCGGTTAGGGTTGAAAATGCCCTCATGGGTTCGAATCCCATTCCCTCCGCCATTTATTTATTTTTTTACCCTACCATTGAGAAAACTTTCACAAATGGATGGATACTATATCTGGACAGTTGGCTGCCAAATGAACAAGGCGGACTCCGAGCGCCTCGAAAGCGCGCTGGGGCAGATGGGTCTCGAGCCTCGCGTATCGCCGAAAGAGGCGGATGTCATCGTTCTCAACAGTTGCGTCGTGCGCCAAAGCGCCGAGGACCGTGTTGTGGGCATGATGACCAGCTTGAAGCCTCTCAAACAGCGCAGGCAAGGCAAAGTACTCGCTCTGATGGGATGCATGGTCGGTCCCAAAACTGACGAGTTGGAAAAGCGCTTTCCTTATGTTGATGTGTTCATGCAGCCACAGCAGTACCAACCGCTGATAGACCTGCTCGGCGAACGCATGGACATCGATACCGAGGGTTGTGTAGGACCACTGGTTGCACGTCCCGATGTTGCGACATACATCCCCATAATTCATGGATGCGACAAGTTCTGCACATTCTGCATAATCCCGTACAGGCGGGGAAGAGAGGTCAGCCGCTCAGTTGCGGAGATTGTGCGCGAGGCGGAAATGCTGGTGAAGCGTGGCGTCAAGGAAGTTACGCTGCTGGGACAGAATGTTGACTCCTACGGGCACGACCTGCCTGATGACCATGGCCTCGGCGACCTGCTTGCGGCCGTCAACGATGTGTCGGGACTTGAACGAGTGCGTTTTCTCACTTCGCATCCGAACGACATGAGCGACCACATCATTGATTCGGTAGCAGAGCTTGACAAGGTGTGCGAGCACATCAATCTGCCGTTTCAGGCGGGCGATGACAAGGTCCTTGAGGATATGCGGCGCGGGTACACAAACGACGAATATCGTCGCCTGATAGACAAGATTCGCGAGCGCATACCGAATGTGTCGCTCAGCACGGACGTGATTGTCGGCTTCTGTGGAGAGACTGACGCTCAGTTCGAGGAGACTCTGGCACTGATTGAAGACGTCAAGTTTGACAAGGTTCACGCGGCAGCATACTCGAACAGACCCGGCACTATTGCGGAACGCAGGCTTGTTGACGATGTGCCGCAAGACGAGAAGAAATTGCGATTGAAGGCAATCGAGATTTTGCAGGAGCGGATTGCGACCGAAATCAACTCCGAGCTGATGGGACGTGACTTTGACGTGCTTGTGGAGGGACGCAAGCGTGGTAAGTGGTTCGGACGCAACCGCAACGATAAGCTGGTGTTCATCAACGATGGTGAACCGGAACTCGACCTCGCCGGAAAAATGATCAATGTAAGGATAGATAAGACAGCTCCCTGGTCGCTCCAGGGGACAATAGCGCGTTGATGCACTTACCAAACATCAAGCGTGTCTGGAGGGAATGTCGTTATGGTTGTCGAGCAGCGTATTCCGACTATACCCATAACCGAGATTGAGCAGTCAGCGTTCTGCCAAACCGATGACGAGCTCAAGGCGAAGACGCTTGAGGACGAATTCAGCACCGGGGTCCGCTGGCAGAAATTGCCGGTCAGCTATATGCGGATGTCGCCGGAGGAGCTTGACGAGCGCATTGGCGAAGCAAGGGCGAAACTCGGCGATAGCGCCGTGATTCTCGGGCATCACTACCAACGCGACGAGATTATCAAATACGCCGACTACCGGGGCGACTCGTTCAACCTGTCGCAGTTCGCCGCATCTCAGAAGAACGCGCAGAGCATTATATTCTGTGGAGTTCACTTCATGGCTGAGACCGCCGATATTCTCAGCGCTCCGTATCAGAGCGTCATATTGCCAAATCTGACGGCGGGCTGTTCCATGGCGGACATGGCGCGCATCGATGACGTGCTTGACTGCTGGGACGATCTGCAAGATGCTATCGGCGACGATGGCGACATCATCCCCATCACTTACATGAACTCCACCGCCGCTATCAAGGCGCACTGCGGGCGCAACGGCGGCATCGTATGCACATCATCGAACGCGCCCGCCACATTCGAGTGGGCGCTGGAACGTGGAAGACGCATTCTGTTCCTGCCGGACCAGCATCTCGGCAGAAACACGGGCATTAAGATGGGCATCGGCTTGGAAGAAATGGTCGTCTGGAATCCCTTCAAACCACTAGGCGGAAATACCGAAGAGGAACTGCGGAACTCGAGGCTTATCCTCTGGCAGGGGCACTGCTCGGTGCATACCCGTTTCACCGTGCAGCAGATTGAACAGGCTCGCGCCGCTCATCCCGGTGTGCATGTTGTGGTGCATCCCGAATGTACGATGGATGTGGTGCAGGCTGCCGACTCAAACGGCTCGACCGAATATATTAAGCGCGTGGTAGCGGACGCAGCGCCAGGAAGTGTCATCGGCGTAGGTACGGAGATCAGCATGGTTAACCGCCTTGCGGCGGAAAACCCGGACAAGAAGATATTCTGCCTTGATTCGGTTGTATGCCCTTGCTCCACGATGTATCGCATTCATCCGGCGTACCTGAACTGGGTGCTCGACGGGCTGAATGAGGGGGTTGTAGTCAATCGAATCACAGTTGATGAAGACACCGCAGAGCAGGCGCGGATTTCTCTGGACAGGATGCTTGCCGTCGTCTAGCCGGTCTGCTGGAATTGATGTGTAATGGGGCCCATCTTGGATATGTGTTGCTACACCAAGATGGGTCTAATCATAGGTGAATGAAATGAGCTTGTTCCAGATGACCTTGGAAACGGAAGCGCTGATAGACAGAGCGCTTGCGGAAGATCTCTCGATAGGAGACCCAACTACAGACATCTTGATACCTGCTGACCTGTCGGGGAGCGCATCTTTCTTAGCCAAGGAAGCTGGTATCCTTGCAGGGTTGGATATGGCGCTCGCCGTGTTTCAACGCCTCGACAGCTCGTTGGTAGCCGAATCCTATATCGAAGACGGTCAAGATGTCAGAGACGGAGATCTAATAGCTAATGTGAGCGGCCGGATGAATCCGCTCCTTAAAGCCGAACGCACAGCGCTGAACTTCATTCGCAGGCTGTCGGGCATAGCCAGCGAGACTGCCGCCTATGTGCGCGAGGTCGAAGGTTATGAAGTGCGGATTGTGGACACTCGCAAGACTACTCCGGGCTTGCGCGCCATCGAAAAATATGCGGTTAGAGTGGGGGGCGGCTACAATCATC
>JAGGDZ010000411.1 GCA_024648655.1 Chloroflexota bacterium
CCTGTCGCCGCCGACGTGGGCGTACCTTTCATCGCACCGTTTACAGGCGCTGAGTTTCTTCGCGACCAAGAATGGGCACACATTATCAATTTGCGAGCGTCCTACTACCAAGAGACCGAAGAAATGGTGTCTCATCTGACCAAAGACTTGGGCATCACGCGCATTGGAGTTCTATATCAGGACGACTCTTATGGGCGCGCAGGTTATCGCGGAGTCCGTATAGCGCTAGATCGACGCGACATGGAGCCGGTTTCAATTGGCCTATACCCGCGTAACACCACAGCCGTCAAGACTGCACTGCTTGACTTGAAGCGGGGCAATCCTGAAGCGGTTATCATGATCGGCGCCTACGAGCCGGTTGCGGCAATGGTCGAGCTGGCAAGATACACCGGAGTAGATCCCATATTTCTCACAGTGTCATTTGTGGGGAGCAACGCACTCGCAAACGAATTGGGTGCGCACGGAGCAGGTGTTTACGTTACTCAGGTGGTCCCTTTTCCTACGGACGATTCAATTCCAATAGTGTCGTCGTACTTGCAGGCTCTCTCATCATTCGACAGCTTTGCCGATCCCGGATTTGTTTCTTTCGAGGGCTACCTAGCGGGAAGGCTGGCGATTGAGGGTCTGAAGAGATGCGGCATCGACGTTGATCGCGGTTGTTTCCTAGGCATTCTTGACAGCCCAGAGGAAATTGACATTGATGGATTCAAACTTCGATTCGGCGAGGACAACCAAGGATCTGATGAGGTCTTCATCACCGTTATCGGCGACGACGGCGAGTATTATCCGGTAAGTGCATTGAGTCGCAGCAACTAAAGCCAGGAGACTTACCATTAGTTCTCAGACGATCAACGCGCGCCTTAAGCGATTGCTGGAGAGTCGATATAGAATCTCCACGCAGCTGTACGTTGCCATAGGTGGAGCGGTCGCGCTCACGATTGCCGCCAGCCTGGTCGGTTGGTTTTCGTTCAACAGCGTGGGTGAAGCTCAGAACCAGGTCAATGAAGACAGCCTGCCGGAAGTGGTTGCGGCATTCGGCATAGCGCAGCATAGCGGCACTCTGGTCAACGCCGCGCCTCGTCTGACTGCGGCAACGACGCCGGAAGAACTTGCTGCCGTCTCTGCCGGCATTGACGAAGCGAGTAACGCTCTTGAACAGCATCTTAGCGTCTTGTTGGGGTCCGATGGACATAGTTCACTACTATCGGATATTTTAAGGATCGATGGACATAATTCACTGCTGTCGGACATATTAGGGACAGATGAAGAAGGCCGAATTGACCAACTGCGGATGCCGGAGGGAGAATTTGAGCACTCGGAGCGTATTCGTACCCATGTGGCAACCCTTAAGGTTGGCATAGATGAAATCGAGAATGGAATGATCGAAATTTTTGAATTGAATGAGGAGAAAGAGGATGTTAGAGCCGAGTTGACAGCTCTTCAAAATCAGATAGACGACATAATGATTCCCACTGTGGACAATCAACTTTTCTATACCATGACGGGTTACAGAAACATCTACGAACCGCCGGTTGGCCGCGACGAGCACTTTTCGGAGATGGAACTGGCACGGTATCGAAATCTAGCGGGCTTGCATGCCGACGCAACAACCGCGAACCAGATTTTGGAAAGCGCTTTTTCCATCTCTTCCGCCCCTCTCATTGAACCATTGAGAGAGAGATTTGAATCTGCAGTGGGCAGCATGGAGCGCAATCTATCGGCCCTGGACAACTGGCCTGCTCGCCCGCAGATACTGCCTCTGACCAATCGCTTAACCGACCTGGGCACGGGTGAAGATAACGGCTTTGACATCCTCGAACGACAGCTCCAGATAATTCAGCGCCAGCAAAACCTCCTCACGTTCAACCGAGGCGTTGCTCTTGCGCTTGTTGAGGAAGTCGATTCACTTGTGAGTTCCGCTCGCTCTAGCGCTGACGTGGCTACTCAGGCATCTGCCCAAGCTATTCTAACGGGAAGGACGCTGCTGCTGACGATTTGCGCGCTCAGCGTCGTAGGCGCTCTACTCATCGCATGGCTGTTCGTCGGCCGAATGCTGCTCAGGCGCATTCAGACGCTTTCGGACTGGATGCTCCGCATGGCAGCCGGCGATCTGGAATCCAGAGTAGAAATGAAAGGGCGTGATGAAGTAGCGGATATGGCACGTGCGTTGGAGATTTTCCGTCGCAATTCGCTGGAGGCACAGCGCCTGAATCTCGTGGAGCAGCTTGCCGAGGAACTACAAGGGAAGAATGAGGAACTGGAGCGTGTGCTTGGAGACCTGGAGCGCGCTCAAGATCAAATTGTCATGCGCGAAAAACTGGCTGCCCTTGGTGAACTGACGGCGGGCGTCGCTCATGAGATAAGAAACCCCCTCAATTTCGTCAAGAACTTCTCGGAGGCATCAGAAGAGTTGCTCGGCGAACTAGACGAGATCCTTGTCGAAGTCGGCGAGAATATAGGCGACGAGGATAAAGACTACATACAGGAAATATCCGGCGACCTCACGAGCAACCTGGAACGTATCAGAACACACGGTGACCGCGCTAATCGCATTGTTAACGACATGCTCATGATGGGCAGGGACACCGGGGAGCAGAGGCTAACGGACATTAACGGACTGCTGGACGAACATGCCCGTCTTGCCTATCATAGCGCGAGGGCGCTCGATTCTGAATTCCAACTCGACATTCAATTTGACCTTGACCCGAATATGGGTGAGATAAATGCCGTACCCAGAGATCTTGGGCGCGTTTTCCTGAACATGGTCGGGAACGCTTGCGACGCCACGGACGAAAGACGCCGCGCGCTGCAAGCAGAGTCTGAAAACGGCGAACTATACATGCCCACACTATGGATTTCGACCCGAAAGAGCGATGAAAATGTCGAAATCCGCATCAAGGATAACGGCAGCGGCATGACGCCTGACATCATAGATAAGATGTTCAATCCATTCTTCACCACCAAGCCGACCGATAAAGGCACAGGCTTAGGACTGGCAATTTCAAGCGACATCGTTCGCCAGCACGGAGGAATGATTAGTGTAGATTCCAAGCATGGTGAGTACACAGAAATGACAATTGAATTACCCCTTGATGCGCCCTTGATCGAGGCTGACACCGAAATAGAAGTGAATATACGTCATCTATGATCCGTTCAGCGCGATACATCATTCCAGCAATCTACATTCCAGCAATCTACGGCTGATGTGAGAGGAAGAAATGAGCCTACAAGAACACGAAACGTTCATGCGATTTGCGCTTGAGGAAGCGCAGTATGCTGCCGATGAAGGAAATGTAGGGGTCGGCTCTGTGATAGTGATGTCCGATAAATTGATTGCGCGAGGGCGCAATCTTGTGCCGACCACACACGACCCTACGGCGCATGCCGAGACAGTTGCCCTCCGCGAGGCGTCGTCTGTGCTTGGCACGGATGACATGTCGGGAGCAGTGCTCTACACTACTTTCGAGCCTTGCCCGATGTGCTGCGGCGCGCTGATGAACGCGAACATCGCTACTCTGGTCATGGGAGGCAGACCCGACGCCGAGCAGACACGCTGGGCGGGCTACACACTCGAACGTCTTTTGGAAATGTGCGACTGGTCATGTCAGATGCAAGTCGTGACGGACGTTCTAGTTGAAGAGTGCTTGAGTATAAGACAACCTTGACGTCAAGCCACAGCGATCTATTGGTCGTGTCATCGAAATACGAAAGACAAGGCGATACAATTGCAATTCGGAGCTTTCTGGCAAGTCCCCGGGTATTTGGGTTCATCAGTCGCTCGCCGGCACTGGGAAACTGTCGAACAAATAGCGCTTGCCGACACGCTCGGCTTCACAACGGCTTGGCTCGCAGAGTCCGTGTTTTTCCCCGGGCGGCCCATGTCCAACCCTCTTATGGTGGCAATTGCAGCAGCCCAGCACGCCCCTCGAATCCGCTTCGGAACACTTGCGGCTCAGTTTCCACTCCACCACCCCGTTCACATGGCGACGCAGGCCGCAACTTGCGACATACTGACCAATGGCAGGCTGGACCTCTGCTTGGGCGGCCGCTGGGGAGCGCCCGCAGGACAGGCACTTGGGCACGCGAAAGACATCAGCAGCGATGAGAGCCGCGAGCGCGTGGCTGAAGGAATACAATTCCTGAAAGCAGCTTGGATTCAGGAGAAAGCGAATTTCAGCGGAAAATACTGGCAGATGAACGACCTGCTCGTCATGCCGAAGCCCCAACAGCATCCGCACCCTCCACTTCTGCTTGCGGCGAATAGCGACGAGACCTTCCCATATGCAGCCCGTCTTGGGCTGGGCGTCATCGGAACCACTCTGAGCCAGCCGATGCCGCGCATGATTGATCGAGTACGTGATTTTGAAGAATCGAAGCCGTCAGAAATAGATTCCCGTTCCATGCCGTTCCATGTGAATATATCCTTCTTCGTCGCAAGAACAAGGAAGAAAGCGCACGAACTCATGGCTCGAAACTGGCGAGACGAGGATGTGGTTGACTCTGTCCCTGACGCGAGCGCATCTTCGGTAGGCACATCGCGCCACAGCTTCACCAGCGGCGTTGGAGGCTGGGCTACCTGGGACTTCCGCGAGGCGCTAAAGTTTTCAATCTATGATGACCCCGACGGCTGTATAGAACAGTTGAGAAATCTGGACAGGGACCTTCCAGGGATGTCGCAGTGCATCTTGGAATTTAACAGAAGAGGTCGCCTAACCAACGAAGAGATAAAGGAATCAATGAGGCTCTTCGCTGAAGCGGTCATGCCTGAACTAGTATGACATTCCTACACGAAACTTGTCCTTTCCGTGACTCGGCAACCTGGAAACGCAGTCAGGCTCGCAAGGTTAATCCTTCGAGTTCCACCCTTAAGCTGCGTCTCAGCCCGGAGGTCTGTGCTTGAATCACTCGCATTTCTAAGTCGGGAGAGTCAAGCGCATTTCACCAACACGGCAGTCTTTACGCCGGAATTAGCGTGGCGGCTTGGTGACCACAGTTCAACTCGTTTGGCATACCCCTCTTGATTGATGTAAAATACGAGCCATGAGCAACAGTGAATCCGCATTGGACGGACTGATAGAACACGAGGTGCCGCAAGCCAAACTGCCTACGATGCTAGTCGCATTCGCAGGCTGGCCGGACGCAGCGGAAGCAGCAACAAGGGCAATGCGTTTCCTCGTCCGGAAACTCCGCGCCACCAAGTTCGCCGAAATCGATCCGGAAGAGTTCTACGATTTCACTCACGTCAGGCCACAGTCACGCGTGAACCGACGCGGTGAACGCATAACGCGGTGGCCCCAGAACGACCTGTACTACTACGCGCCAGAAGATGAGTCTCGCGCCCTACTCCTGTTCATTGGAACCGAGCCTAACCTGAAGTGGCGCACATACTCCAGTATTTTAACTACGATAGCACAACGGCACGACGTCGATCTTATAGTGTCCCTCGGAGCTTTGCTTGACGCCGTGCCCCATACCCGAGAACCTCGTGTTACCGGTAGGGCAAGTTCGGCGGAATTGACCCAGAAGGCCGAATGGCTCGGCATCAAGAACTCCGGCTACCAAGGACCTACCGGCATCCACACGGCGTTCTCGGACGCCTGCACTGAGGTTGGAATGGAACAGGCGAGCATATGGGGGCATTGCCCTCATTATGTCAACACATCGCCGGATCCCAAAGTCAGCCACGCGCTGCTGACCCGCCTCCGCAGCCTTATCGACATCGATGTAGATCTCGAAGAGTTGCACATAGCGGGCAACGCCTACCAGGAAGAAGTTGACAAGGTAATCGCCAAGCAGCCGGATGTTAGTAATTACGTCAGACGCTTGGAAAGACGTTACGACGAAGCGCAGACGGCGACAGAAGAAATCCCCAGCCCGGAAACTATGGTGCAGGAACTGGAAAATT
>JAGGDZ010000046.1 GCA_024648655.1 Chloroflexota bacterium
CCTGTCGCCCGGCGCGATAGAGCGCATGGGGCTTGGCTATGAAGCCCTCTCAGCAGCCAACCCGGGCATCATCCTTGCGCGTATCAAGGGCTTCGGCACTTATGGGCCGTACAGTAATATCAAGAGTTTCGACCCTGTAGCGCAGGCGGCAGGCGGCGCGTTCTGCGCTACCGGTGACCCGGATGGCCCCCCGATGAAGCCGGGTCATTCCGTCGGTGATTCGGGCACAGGAATGCATGCCGTCGTCGGCATACTCGCCGCGCTGTGGCAGCGCCAGACGACGGGCAAAGGTCAGCAGGTCGAGGTCTCCATGCAGGACGCGATGGTGAACTTCGGGCGCACGTGGATGACTCGCTCTGAGCAAGGCACTATCCGACAGCCGCGCACCGGCAACAGTTTCGGCAACCGACCCGGCGTAGGTACATTCCGCTGCGCCCCCGGCGGCGACGATGATTACGTGTACATGATTGCTATTCCCGTGCGTGAATCTATGCTTAATGCGCTCGCCGATGCGCTCGACATGCCCGAGTTGCGCGACGACCCTCGCTTCACCGACCCGGCTCAGTACATGGAGATGGGTGATGAGATAAACGCTTTAATCGAGTCATGGACTATGCAGCATGACAAGTTTGAAGTAATGCGTATCCTCGGCGAGATGGGCATCCCTTGCAGCGCATGCTTCAACGCGGTGGACATCTACTCTGATAAACACCTGATAGAGCGGGAGATGATTGTCAGCGTTGACCACCCCACGCGAGGCAAGTTTGCCGTACCCGGCTGCCCAATCAAAATGTCCGATTCGTATGTGGAATTCAAAGCCGCTCCGTTGCTGGGCGAACACAACGCAGAGGTACTAGGAGATTTCCTGAACGGCAACGGTGAATCCTTGGAATCACTTCACTTGGAAGGCGTAATCTAATCCTGGTAATCTAATCCTGGTAATCTAATCCTAGTAGCAACGGGAACGGTCTGAGGGTCAATGACAGTCCTTGTGGTAACACCGATTGAGCAGGAATACGAGGCATTCACGAATGCTCTGGATGCGCTCGGACACAGGCGAACGAGCCGCAGCGTGGGGCGACTGAATGCGACGGAGTACGACGGTGGCGAAATCATCTTGGCGCCGGGCGGACTGGGTAAGGCTCAGTTCGGCGTGCAGACGCAGCACCTCATCGACCACCTGGAGGGCATCAGATTAGTTGTTTGCGCGGGCACATGTGGCCGTCTCGACGGCAGCCTGTCGGTCGGAGACGTCGTAGTAGGCACTAAGACCGTAGAGCATGACTTTAACCGCGGAATGGCTCTCATCGAGCTGCCCCTCCCCACATTTGAGGGCGATGCCCAATTGATTAGCAAATTGAAAGGCATCGCCGGCAAGGGCAATTTATCAGGCAGTCTCCGCTTTGGTGGCATCGCCAGCGGCGACGAAGGAGTTGCCAGTGAAAAGCGCATCCGCGAGATTGCAGAAAGCACGGACGCCATCGTAGTCGCCTGGGAAGGCGCGGGAGGCGCGCGCGCAGCTCAACTCTCCGGCATCCCTTTTCTAGAAATTCGCAGCATATCCGACGGCGCAGGCGAAAACGCTTTCGAAGAATTCTGGGCTAACATTCCCATCGCTGTCCGAAACGTCGCCATAGTAGTTCGCGAGATACCAGCGCTGTTGCAATAGCAGTGCTGTCTGAATGAGCTGCCAAACGGCGCCGCAATTGCCCTGAAATTGCCATCGTGCTAAAATCGGTCGAAGCGACATCCGCTTCATCCGTGCCTGAATGAACAGGCAACATAGCAAGAGGACGCATCCCATGACACTCCCTGAAAGAATGAAGTTTGGTATCTTCATGGCGCCGTTCCACTGGAAGGGCGAAAATCCTACACTGTCGCTTGAACGCGACCTCGAAATTATCCAGTGGCTTGACCAGTTGGGCTACGATGAAGCGTGGATAGGCGAGCATCACAGCGCAGGCTGGGAAATTATCGCCTCGCCTGAACTGTTCATGGCGACGGCGGCGGAGCGCACCCGGAACATCAGGCTTGGCACGGGCGTCATCAGCCTGCCCTACCACCATCCGCTGATGGTCGCCAACCGCATGGTGCTTCTGGACCATCTGACACGCGGCCGCGCCATGCTCGGCGTGGGTCCCGGGGCGCTGGTTACCGATGCCGCAATGCTTGGCATTGACCCGGTGAAGCAGCGACAGCGAATGGATGAGTCCATGACGCTGATTATGCGCCTGCTGACCGAGACCGAGCCTATCACATATAGGTCGGAGTGGTTTGACCTCGTTGAGGCACAACTCCACTTGCGGCCCTACACCAAGCCATACTTCCCTATTGCCGTTGCTGCCGCTCAATCACCGTCAGGCATGGTTTTGGCAGGCAAGCACGGCGCAGGCGTACTTTCGGTCAGCGTAACACGTGGCGACAGCATCGCTACAAACCTCGCAGACTTCTGGAAGATCGCAGAAGAGACGGCTGCCGAACACGGCAATACGATGGATCGCAACGAATGGCGCGTAGTGATGCATGTGCATCTAGCCGAGAGCAAGAAAGAGGCAATTGAACAAGCGCGCGTGAACGCCGGACGTTACCAGTACGACTATTTCGTGAAGACGTTGGGGCACCAGCTCAACTTCGATGTCAACAGCAACAAAGACCGCGACAAGATTATAGATATGATGGCCGAAAACGGCGCATGGTGCGTCGGCACTCCCGACGACCTTATAGCCACAATCAAGCGTCTTGACGAAGAAAGCGGGGGTTTCGGCGGCTTCCTCATTCAGGCAACCGAGTGGGGCACGCGCGAGCAAGTTCTGCACAGCTATGAACTCGTAGCCCGCTACGTGATGCCGCATTTCCAGGGTTCGATTGCCAGTCTCGACCAGTCGCAGGTCTGGTCAGAGGGCAAGAAGGAGGAGCTGCTCGAAGCGCGCGCCAAGGCGATGGAGCGCGCCCGCGCCGACTACGCGGCAAGCAGAAACTAGGCGACAAATCGTTAATCGTTGAACGGAATCGAGTGCCCTTGTCTGCGAGGCTTGGGCACTTTGCTTGAAATAGGCTAATCCTGACAAACAGCGAAGAAAGGTGATCAGTAACAATGCCAAAAATGACAGGCGGAGAGGCATTAGCAAAGCAGCTCTACCGTGAGGGCGTGCGCGTGATATTCGGACTTCCCGGTGTGCAGCTTTACCATGCGCTTGACGCTTTAGCGCAAGAGACGGACATCAAGTTCATAACGACCCGCCATGAGCAAGCGACCGCGTACATGGCGGACGGCTACTAGCGCGCGGGAGATGACATCGGCACGGCGCTTGTCGTTCCGGGGCCAGGCTTGCAGAACGCATCCGCGGCAATCGGTACTGCCTATGCCGCATCGTCGCCAATTATGGTCGTCGCCGGGCAAGTCGAGCGCGACCTGATAGGCAGCGACCGTGGCGTACTGCACGAAGTCAACGACCAGCTCGACACCATCCGCCCGGTTACCAAGTGGGCGCAGCGAATCCTCGACCCGCGTGACGTGCCTGAAGCCGTGCATGAGGCGTTCTACCAACTGAAGTCCGGTAGGCCGCGCCCCGTGGAGATAGAGATCCCCCCTGAGACGCTCTCCGACGAGGCGGAAATCGAGCTGCTCGAGCCGGTCAGCTACCAGCGTCCGGCAGCGAGCGCAGACAGCGTACAGGAGGGCGCGCGCATCCTAGCCAACGCTGCCAACCCGCTAATTTACGCGGGGGGCGGTGTCAACCTCGCAGGCGCTAACGAAGCGCTTCTCGCGCTTGCCGAGCATCTACAATCCCCTGTCATCGAGACTGCGGAGGGCAAAGGCGCAATCTCGGACAGGCACTATCTGTCGCTTGGTGTGCCACGCCGCATCGATCCCTACCATGACTACATGGCTGAGCACGATGTGATTCTGGTCGTTGGCAACAGAATACAGACGCCCCAGATTCTGCGTGGGCAAAAGGTCGTGCAGATAGACATCGACGAAGCCGAGCTTGGGCGCAACTACGAGAACACCTATGGCATCGCAGGTGACGCCAAAGCCACCTTGCAAGAAATGCTGACAGCCGTATCCGCAATCAAGCCGCCAACTCCGAGCCGTAAGCAGGATATCGAAGGAATACGCGGAAAGTTCTTCGGACCGGAACGCGAGCTTGAGCCTTTGCACTCGCTGTCCAACGCCATACGCGCCGCTATGCCCGATGACGGCATTCTGGTGGCAGGCATGACGCAGGTCGGCTACTACAGCCGCACCCGTTTTCCAGTCTATGAGCCTAAGACCTACCTGACATCGTCGTACTTCGGGAATCTCGGCTTCGCGTACCCGTGTGCGCTGGGCGCGAAGGTCGCCCGTCCGGACAAGGCAGTTGTGGCGGTCTCAGGAGACGGCGGCTTCATGTACAACGTACAGGAACTGGCAACTGCCGTAATGTACGGCATCAACGCCGTTGTCGTAGTCTTCAACGACAGCGCATTCGGCAACGTCAGGCGTGACCAGTCCGACCGCTTTAACGGGCGAATCTACGGCTCTGAGTTGCACAACCCGGACTTCGTGAAACTTGCGGAGTCGTTCGGAGCGAGGGGCGTGCGCGTGGGCAAGGAAAACGCCGCCGAACTCCAAGCCGCCCTCGAAGAGGCGCTAGACACCGAAGCGCCCACGCTAATCGAAGTGCCAATGGGTGTGCAGCCCTATCCGTACTAGGCTACCAAAACGTTATCCTGCTCTCCCTACTCAAACAAGGGAAGAGCAGGATATTAAAACTTATCTACTTGTACACAGCTCTATCGGTCTCATGCGCCTTCACGAAGTCCCAGTCGTATTCCACGCCTAGCCCCACTCCTTCCGGCACATCCACGCAGCCATTCTCGTCAATCGAGTCCATTTCATCCTGATAGCCGCACCTGAACACGGGCGTGTGGCTAGGCCCCAGCTTGGGATGCAGCAACCCCATCTCGTAGTAGTTCGAGTTCCGCATAGACGCCATCAGATGCCTTCTGTCAGGGCCAGTCACATGCAGCTCCACATCAAGTCCAAAGCCCTCGGAGGCGTGCGCTATCTTCATCACACCCGTGATGCCGCCATCGTAGTCGGGGTCAGCGCGCACAAAGTCCGTCGCCTCCGCTTCGATGAAATCGACATGCGACTCCAGTCCTCTTACGTGCTCAAGCTGGAGTATCGGCGTCCTGATAAGCTGCCGCAACTTCCTATGGGCGTGCATGGACACACCACCATCCTTGAACGGGTCCTCATACCAGAAGAAGTTGTACTCATCGCACGCTCGTCCCAACTTCAGAGCGTCACCGAAGGTGTTGATGGCGCAGAACGGGTCGAGCATCAAGTCCATCTTGCCGCCCACACGCTTGCCCACAGCCTCGACAATCGCAATCTGATCCCGGATAGGCGCAGATTGCCAACCATGAATCTTGAATGCAGGATAGCCCATCTCGAGGCATACCTCCGCAAAATCGGCGTAAGCTTCCGCACTGTTCAGCCCTCCGGGTTCCGAGTCGCCGACATAGGTACTTGCATAGCAAGGCAGTTTTTTCTGCGAGCCGCCCAGCAGTTCGTAAACCGGCGCTTCGTGATACTTCCCTGCCAGGTCCCATAGGGCTATATCGACCACGCCCGTACCTAGACGCCCCTGCTGACGCATCGCCTGCTTTAGGTCGTTGTATATCTCCTCACGTCCCAGCGCATTGCGTCCGAGCAGTACATTTGCAAAGCCCGCAATCGCCGTATAGTCCATCGCAGATCCTCCCATGTACTCACCCATGACGCCCATATCCGTGTGGATACGCAGTCCATGGCTGCGACGCCTGATAACGTTGCCAGGCTTGTAAGTTGGGATGCCTATCGTAGGCTCCGGTTCCACATCCCTCAGTTCGGTTTCCCATTGAACGATTTCAACAGCTGTTATCGTGGGCTTCGTCCTCATTATCTTCTCGCTCTTTATCTTCTCGCTCTTTCCTGCTCTACTCGCTTGGCTGCACGAGTATCTTGATTGCCGTTCCGTCCTCAAGGCGTTTGAAAGCGTCAAGCACGTCCTCAAGTGCGACAATCTCACTCGTGAGCGGTTGCACCTCCAACGCCTTACGCTCAAACAGACGTATGGCGATATCGAACTCCTCGGCGTAGCTTGAACTTCCCGTAACCGCCAGTTCCTTGCGAATGATGGTGTATGAGTGGAAGTTGACCGGGAAGGTCGCCACACCAAGCAACGCTAGAGAACCGTGATGTGGAAGTATGTCAACCGCCGTCTCGAGCGCGGACGGCGCGGCGGAGCACTCGAATGCGTAATCGGGGCGCTCAATGTCATTGCCGAATATCTCAGTAGGATCGTCAGCAAGCGGGTTGATGGTAATGTCCGCCCCGACCTCCTCAGCCTTGGCGCGGCGCAGATCGCTCGGCTCAAGCACGATAATCTCGCTTGCCCCGCCCAGTCGCAAGTGCATGACGGTCATCAGCCCGATCGGTCCCGCACCAATGACGACCGCGCGCCTCCCCACTTTGAAGCCGGAGCGCGTAACGCCCCGCAGCGCCACTGCGGTCGGTTCGACCCACGCCCCTTCAAGCAGGGAGACTTCGTCCGGAAGACTACGCAGCTTGCCGGCAGGCAAACTCGCGTAGGCGGCCATACCACCGTCGCTACCGATTCCCGCAGTTCCACCTATATCGGAAGCGCTGCACATGTTGGGGTATCCTGCGCGGCACTCACCACATACACCGCAAACGTTGCCCTTCGGATGCACGGCGGCGCGGTCACCCGCTTGCCAGCCCTCGACGCCCGGTCCCACTGACACGACCTCACCCGCAAACTCATGCCCAATTACCACGCCGTCCTCATACCTGCCGAACTGAACCGCGTGTAAATCGGTGCCGCAGATGCCGGAGTAATGCGTCCTGAACAGCACCTCGCCTACATCCGGCTCCGGCATAGGTCGTTCCTCTACCGCGTATCCACCTTCCCCGTTAAGTACAAGAGCGCGCATCGTATCTCACCCTCCTCTCACGCTTCTATTCCTCGGGTTGAATCAGAATCTTGATCGCCCTCCCCTGTTCAAGTCGCTTAAACGCGTCAAGCGCGCCTTCTAGCGGCACGACTTCACTCGTCAAAGTGCCCACTTCGAGCCTTTTCGCAGCCAGCAACTCGATAGCCATATCGATCTCATCGACATTGGAGACACTGGTCCTGATGGTTATTTCCTTCGTGATGGCGCGGTATGAAGGTAGAGGAATGTTCTCCATCGGCACGCCAACGAGCGTCAGGGTACCGTGCGGCCTGATAATATCAACGGCTGAAGCAAGAGCAGGAGCAGCCGCCGAGCACTCGAATACATAATCGGGGCGCGGAAGGCTGCTGCCGAATATGGTGGAAGGGTCATCAGCCATTGGATCTATCGTCAAGTCCGCGCCGACCTCCGCCGCCTTTTCCCGGCGCATCTGGCTCGGCTCAAGCACAGTGATATTACTTGCACCTGCGAGTCTCAGCAGCATAGTTACAAGAAGCCCGATAGGCCCGGAGCCGACAACCACTGCCTTCCTGCCCACAAGGAAGCCGGATCTGCTTACGCTTCGCAGTGCGATAGCAATCGGCTCTGCCCAGGCGCCTTCCAGCAAGGACACTTCATCAGGCAGCCGTCTCAGCTTACCCGACGGAATGCTGGCGAAAGCCGCCATGCCACCGTCCCTCAGAATGCCCGGATTGATGCTGACGACCGGATCGCTGCACAGATTTCGCCAGCCCTCTCGGCACTCGGGGCATATGCCGCAAGGGTCGCCCTTGGGATGTATCGCGGCGCGGTCACCCGCTTGCCAGCCTTGCACACCGGGTCCGACGGCGACAACCTCTCCGGCGAATTCGTGCCCGATGACTACATCATGCCCATACGTACCAAGTTGTGGCGCGTGCAAGTCAGTACCGCACACGCCCGAGTAGTACGTCCTGAACAGAACTTCGCCCGCGTCCGGCTCCGGCATTGGGCGTTCTTCTATGGAATAGCCGGTGTCATTATTAATAACAAGAGCACGCATTTTGAACCTCGTGGGTGCTAAGGCTTTGACAGAGTGCTACCTGCCCACAGCCTTATGAATCTCGCCAACACTTTCCCTGAAATGCTGCATTAGAATGGCAGGCGGCGCAGGCGCAACATGAGTATATCCTACTCCGAGTTCCAGCAGTTCCTGTGGAGTCAGCGGAAGCGCCGCATGCCCCATCGGTATTTGCAGCTTCGCCTTGCCGATGGCTTTGACTTGCTCGGCGATTTCATTCACCTTATCGCGCAAGCGTGGATCGGTTGGGGCGGTAACGCCAAGCGCTTGTGACAGGTCTGTGGGTCCAATGGAAACGAGGTCAACGCCGTCAAGTGCAGCAATTGCCTCAACATCGTTGATACCCTTGTCGTCCTCCGTCATCACGGACAGGACGATTTCACTATTGGACTGCCGCACATGCTCATTCCACGGAACCGCCCCGAATCGCGCCGCCCTTGTGCCACCTGCGCCACCACGCTCCCCAAGCGGTGGATATCGCACTGCATCCACTGCGCGCTTTGCACCTTCCAACCCGTCCACATGGGGCACGATGATGCCTTCTGCGCCCATGTCCAGTATGCGAAGAATCAGCTTCGCGTCGTTGTCCGGCACGCGCACCATTGATGTAACCCCTGCAAGGTCGGAAGCGCGTATCATCTCTTCAACAGTTCGGAGGTCGAACCCTGTGTGCTCCATATCTATGAACGCTGCATCAAAGCCGGCAATCCCGACAATTTCCACAACCTGCGGGTTAGCCAGACTGATATACTTGCCGAGCGCCAGTTTGCCCTCGCGCATTAGCTTCTTGACTCGATTCTGCCGCATAAAGGTCTCCTTCAGATGTTGCATGTAAGTCTCAGTCAGATATATGGCGGAAGTGTATGCGGCAGTGCAAATGCCGTCAAGCGGCCGAATTGCGTCAAAATTAAAGTTACCGAAGAGGGTATCGGTGCTTCAAAAACCATGCTGCCCAGGGGAAGATATGAAGATATGAGGAGAAGCGGCGGGGCAGAAAGAGACATGATTCATTCTTTATCCGTTGGTTTAGTAAGCGGATACAGGCTAAATCTTGAATGAAAAGGTTAACAACAACACCCTTGAAAACGCAAAACGGCACCCCGCAAACGCGGGATGCCTGATGTTCAGTGAAGCAAGAATCGAACCGACGAGCCTAATTGATGCCACTCAAAATTAGGATTCGTACGGATTTCGTGATAGCAGTGGCGCCACGCTTATCGTGGCGCCACTCCCGATAAATCCTACTTGATTTTCGCTTTGCCGGGTTAGTTTCAATACTCTCAACCCTTGATGCTCTTTCCCACAAGCTCTAGCGTGGTCGGGGTGGCCGGGATTGAACCGGCGACCTCCTGCTCCCAAAGCAGGCGCGCTCCCGCTGCGCTACACCCCGACATCCTTCGCGCAGGCGAACCGAAACCCAAGCGAATTACGGCAATGCCCACATGAAGATGATAAGCGCACTCAGAGATGTTGACAAGGATTAAAGACTGATCGTTCACACCACCGGGTGATGTGTATGCCACTCCGTTGCAGACTCGTATGCCTGACCAACGCGAAACAGCGCTGCCTCCTCGAAAGCCCTACCGATAATCTGCATTCCTATGGGCAGCCCCGCATCCGAAAAGCCGCATGGTACCGACAGCGCCGGCAGACCCGCCAACGCCGCCGGGCTGGTGTAACGTCGCCGTCCCAGGTCAAGTTTGCCCTGATAGTAGCCTCCCGGTTTCCCCGTCGATGCCTCAATCGTCGGCGCCGCGACAGGTCCAGTCGGCAGTATGATGACATCGTACTTATCCAGCGCCGCCGTCAGCTCGCGCCGAATCAGTTCCCGCGCCCTCTGCGCTCGCAGGTATGCCCACGCGGGCACAAGCGATGCCGTTTCCAGTCGCGTCCGCGTACTCCAGTCGTAGTCGTCGGGGCGTGTCCTCAGCCACTCCGCGTGGTACGCCGCGCAATCCACATCAGCCGTGCCGATAAACA
>JAGGDZ010000353.1 GCA_024648655.1 Chloroflexota bacterium
CGACCGCCTTTACGTCAAAGAGTTGGTCGTCGGCATAAACCTCGATGGCAACCCAAAGGCGTATCCGCTCACCACTCTCACAGCCGAGCAGGTCGTGAACGACACCTTCGCCGGAGAGGACGTGCTGATATTCTTCGACCCCACAACCGGCACCGCTCTCGCATTCGACCGTAGCACCGGCGACAAGCCACTGACCTTCAGCATCGACGGCGAGCCGGCAGGCGCGCGTACCGTCCTCATCGACGAGGAGACCGGCAGCAGGTGGACTGCCTTTACCGGCAGCGCCATTGACGGCGAACTAAAGGGCAACGCCCTGGAACGCATCCCGTCCCACCTGTCCTTCTGGTTCGCCTGGAGCGACTGGAACCCCCAAACCGAAATCTACGCCAACTGACCCCATACCGACTAACCCCATAGGGAGCAGTCCCTTCCCACATTAAAAAAGCAGGACGAAAGTTATCACCTGCAGCGTAAATGTGTAGGGTGAATGTCGCTCTGTGCACTCAATGAACTAAAAGTGCTTCTAATTCTGCACTTCCTAACGCAGCGTAACGGAGTGAGGAATCTGAAGTCGTTGCATTACTCGGAATGGCAGTGAAGCACAGCAGAAGGAAGGCTAAAGCGGGCACTGAACTTGCCGAGGGGATGGGAGTGAACAGAACAGCCCTATCCTGTCCGTCCTGTGAATCCTGTTAGTCCCTACTCCGGCAGCCTTGTTGACTGCCACGCCACCATCTGCCATCCTGCGTCGCCATTCGCGTACACCTCCGTGAACTCCAGCGAAAACGTCAGGTCATTTCCGCCCGAAGTTACCTCCACATCAGCCTGCCCTCTCAACACCGCCGTATCGCCGAAGTCCCGCACCTGCACATTCCGCGCCGCCATCTTCTTATAGTTCAGGTTGCCGTTCCCGATCGACTCCATAATACTAGACTTCGTATCCACCGCCGCGCTCGTATGCACATAAGTCATATCATCCGAGAGAATTCGGCCCAGCGTTTCCAGGTCCCCGGCGACCATCGCGCACATCCGCTCTCCGTCCAGTGACTTGATTATTTCTCTGACATCCTTGCCTTCAGCCATAACTATCCTCCTAATAAAATAAAAGCCATACCTTGACTTTGGGCAATGTCAATAATTTTACTGCCCGGATTCATGCCCACGCTCCTCCAACAGGTGGCGGAACCCGCTCCCATTGATTAAAGCTTACTCGAATCTACCTGAACTGCAGCTCCCGCTTCGGGTTCTCCAGGTCCAGCCAGTCCGCGTCCACCGCGACCGACTCCTTCTGATATATCTGTAAGCGGTGGCGGCTGGTGTCAGTAATAATGATGCGGTCCTCCGAATCCACCTGTACCGAGTTCGGTCGCCACAAGCTCCGTTCCGGCTCTAGGGTGGCGCGATGCCGCTCGCGCGCGAAATCCGGGCTGCCCAGGATTATCTCCAGTCCCCACTTCGACAGCGAAGCGTCCCCCGTGAACTTCAGCTGATAGACTCCCTTAGGGTCGAACACCTGCACCCGGTCATTCCCCCAGTCCGCGACATATATGTCGCCGCCTCTATCAACAGACACGCCCGACGGCCTGCGGAACTGTCCCTTGCCGTCGCCCGCCTCGCCGAACTCCATGATGAACTCGCCGTCCGCCGTGAACTTCTGCACACGGTTGTTCCCCCAGTCCGACACATACACATTGCCCTCGCCGTCCAGCGCAATGCCCCAAGGCATGATGAACTCACCCTCGCCGCTGCCTTTGCCGCCCCACATGGCGATGTGCCTGCCGTCCTTCGTGAACTTCTGCACACGGTGGTTGCCCGCGTCCGCAAGATACATGTTGTCGTCAGCGTCGAAGACGATGCCCGTAGGCTCCTTGAACTCGCCCCTCTCGCTCCCATACCTGCCCCACCGCTCAAGCAGCCCACCCGACTCGTCATAGACATTCACCTTCTGCGTATGCTGCTCGGTGATATAGACCCTGTCGTCGCTGTCGATGCAGATACCGCCGGGCCAGCGCAGCTGACCGTCGCCGCCCGCGCCCGGCGTACCGAACTCCCCGTGAAAGTTCTCATCGATGTCGATGATGGTCACGCGCGGCGTCGTCTCAGCGCGCCCCGCCACGTATATCAGCCCCTTTGAGTTGAATGCCGTATCCACAGGGCATTCGAAGCTTCTGCCCCCAAGTACGCCGTGGCATCCTATCGTCTTCACGTAATGGTGCCCTACGCGGATATAGACCTGCTGCTTCGTCTCTTCTGCGGTGGTCATGCTTCACCCATCCACTGACTACTGACTGCTGATCACTGAAATTTGCATACTCGCCTACTCTAGGAAGGAAATCTGCTCGTAAGTCCCGTCCACTATTGGCGCGGCGTCCAGATTAAGCCACTGATCCAGAATGCTTGAATACAGCCCGCGATAGTCGTAGTTGAAGCGCAGATCGCCGTCAAGCTGCTTCTCAGGAGCGAGCGAGGGATACTCGGCGTACATGCCACCCTTCACCCGGTCGCCGATGAGGAACGAGCCGCCTCCCGAGCCGTGGTCTGTGCCGTTGCCGTTGTCCCGCACGCGCCGCCCGAACTCCGTGAACACCAGCATCATCACATTCTCTGATGCGTCGTGCTCACGCAGGTCGGAGAAGAAGTCCGAGATTGCCCCCGATACATCCAGCCACAGCTTGTTCTGCGTCTCCACTTCGTTCGCGTGTACGTCAAACCCGCCGTACTGCGTGTAGAACACCCGCGTTCCCAAGTCTGCCAGATGTACTTGCGCTACGCCTTTCAGCGCTTGTGCTATGGAGTTGTCAGCGTATTCGATGGTCGATGAGTAGCGCTCGGGCGCGACCTTGATTATGTCGGCACCCTTCATCGCGTCCAGCCCTGTCTGCCGGATGTAGTCGTTTACAGGCCCGCTGCCGATTGCCTGCCCATATATCTTCTGGAATACATCAAGCGCCGCACTCCGCTGCGATTCCGCCTGCATGCTGTTCAGAAGCCCGTACGACTCCAGATCCGACACGGAGGTCACCGGCACGCCCGGCTTCACCATCGCGCGTGGCAGACCGTTGCCGAAGTTCACCGCCGTCAGGACGTTCTCCTTGTGCGGGTCCATATCCTGTACCGCCTTGCCTATCCACCCTTCGGTCGCTACCTCGTCCGGCTCGCAGGTGCGCCAGATGTCCATAGAGCGGAAGTGCGAGCGGTTCGGGTTCGGATAGCCCACACCCGCCACAATCGCCATGTCGCCCGCGTCCCACATCGGCTTGATAGCCTCCAGATGCGGATGGAAGCCGAAGTTGTCGTCTATCGGCAGCACCTTGTCCTGATGCACATTCACAGTCTGCCGGAAATCGTAGTACAGCGGATTGCCATAAGGAACGACCGTGTGCATAAAGTCATTCCCGCCACTTAACTGCAGCACCACCAGAACCGTATCATTGCTCTTAGTCGCCATCGTATGGTCCTCCACATAAGTTCCTTCCCCCATCAAGGTAGAAGGCTAGGATGGGAATGAAAATCAATATCCATCCTGTACATTGATGTTAGTTACGATTCTACTCCGATTGGTATTCGGGCGTAGCCACAATAAGTTGCATCATCTCCGTTGCCCGCTCCTCGAACCTGCCACGTTCAGCAGCTGTATCCGCCCGCAGTGCGCCATTGCCAGCAACGTGCTGCACCAGCGCCGCGTGTGTATCCGCATCAAGTTCGATGTCGCCCATCAGCCGTAGGCAGCCGTCCACCAAGCCGCGCGGCGACATGTTCTCCTCGTCATCCGCCAGCCTGTCAAGTATCATCCTAACGCCCGGCATGTCGGCATCGCCAACCTGTTCCGCAGCGAAGTTCACGCGCTGAACAAGAGCGCCGCTGTCAATCCATTCCTTGCCCGTGTGCCATCCCTCTACGCTCGGCGGATTGAACACCTGCTGCCCCATGAATCCCACGGTCGCCGCAAGTCCCGTCAACCCGTGCTTCGGGAATGTCCCCATCTCCACATTGAAATCGCCAGTCATCCGCACCGTGTTGGAGACCAGCTCCAGCGGGCTTTTCACCTTCTTGAAGCGCGCTTCCTTAAAGAAGTCCGACTTGAACAGCGTCTCCAGCACCGGGCGCATCTCGTAGCCGGAGTCTATGTACGCCTGCGCCAGCATGTTTACTGCGTCAGGGTCATTGGGCGGCGTATAGGGCCAAGCAGGGACTTGTGGCTCATCCGCCACGAAGAAGTTGTACAGGTGCCTGCCGATGAACTGCCCCGTTGCCGGCTGCTTCACGATGATGTCTATGATGTCCTCGCCGTTGAAGTTACCCGTTTCGCCGAGGAACGTCTTCTCGCTGTCGTCGTGGTCCCAATCACGGTACTCGAAGCTCGGGTGATAGAACAGGTATGGCACACGAGGCAGCGGGTCAGAGTATGTCCAGCCCGTAAACGCGCGGGCAGCCACCTTCACATCGTCCTCTGTGTAATTGCCGATGCCCATCGAGAATAGTTCCATAAGCTCGCGCCCATAGTTCTCGTTGGGAGTTCCGTCGTGGTTGTCGCAGTTATCCAGCCAGTAGATCATCGCCGGATCTTTAGAGATCTGAAGCAGTAGTTCGCGGAAATTCCCCATCGCATGGGCGTGCAGCATCTCGTAGTGTCGCCACATCGCCGTCCCGGAGTTCAGCTTGGAGAACCCCGTCGCGAGCACGCAGTGCCAGAACAAAGTCATCTTCTCTTCCAGCGGTCGCCGCGTATTGAGGATGCGATACAGCCAGCGGCTCGCTGGACCCACAAAACCCTGAGGCTCCACATGCATCGGCGTAAAGCGCAGGGTAATGTCGTCGTCCGTCTCCGGCTCGCCTTCCGGATTCAGCAACCAGTTAACAGTCGCGTCATATCCCTGTTCCGCCAGCGCCTCTAGCTCATCGTATCTCGCTCCGAAGCCTGCGCGCCTCATCAAGTGCGCTATCAATCCAGTTTCGTTTGTTGACATAGCCGCTCCTTCATTAGACACCTTCAGGCCCTTCCTTTTTGGAGGAAGGCTGGGCTGGGGATACTCACCGTTCTGATGCTGATTCTTGCATCCGTCCATTTTCCCGCATTTTATCTCACATCCAATCCAAGCACAACGCGCCAGTTGCTGGGCGAAATTCCAGACCATCCGGGCTTATCTGAAGCATTAGTGCCAGCGCCGGTCGAAATCGTTTGCGGCTGATTTTCGCTATGCAAACCATCATTCCGATGTTATAGTTGCCTGATTAGAACAGAATTGAGACAGGCAATATGGAACGTGAGCGAAGGGAGGCACTTACCCCATGAAGCTAGGCGTGCTCGCTCCTCTGCTGACGACTCCCCAACGCCGTGCGGTTCTCATTGCGCTTTCATCCGCCTACATGCTGGTACAACTTTCCAGCCTGCCTGTCGCACTCTCGCTGCCTACCCTTGCGGAACACTTCAACCGCGGCGTTGACGATGCCGCCTGGATGGTCGTAATGTACCTGCTTACGCTCGGTGCATTCGTCATGCTAGGCGCTAGACTAGGTGACCGATATGGTCACGCCCGTGTATTCTTCATCGGGCTTGTCATCTCAACGCTTGGCTCTATCCTCATAGCCGTCTCCACATCCTTGCTGCAAGTCATTATATGGAGGGGACTCACCGGCTTGGGTTCAGCGCTTATCATGGGCAACGCCAACGCCATCCTTGCTGCCGCCTTTCCTCCGGAAGAGCGCGGAAGGGCATTCTCCGTACCCATAGTAGGCGCTCGCTTCGGAACGCTGGTTGGACTTGCCCTGTTCGCTCTGTTCCTGCAATATCTGAGTTGGCGGCTCGTATTCCTCACTTTCGTGCCAATGGGCATTCTCGCAATCGCCGTCTCAAGGCCTATGCTACTAATGCTCAAGGACGAACCCAGATCGAACACGAACCCCGTAGATATCCCCGGTGGTCTGCTGCTGGTCGTAACTTCCGTTGTATTCCTGCTTGCAGGAGCGCATTTGCATGGCGGCGAAGAGTCGTACACAAGCTCACAGGGCAGCGTATATCACATCGGAATGTATGCGCTCTCAGCTTTGCTTCTAGGCGCGTTCATACTTCTCGAGCGCCGCATGCAAAACCCACTTGTGGATTTGCAGCATTTCAAGCACAAGTATTTCTCCCTGTCGCTGGTATCCAATGTGACGTTTCACTTCTCCATGTTGGCCACAATGACCCTCGTACCCATCATAGTGGAGCTTGGATATAACAAGCCGCCGATCTGGGTGCCGCTCGTGCTGCTGCCTAATCAGATTATAGGCTTGGTGATGACATTCACTGCTGGCTGGATTTACGATAAGTACCAGCCCAAGTTGCTGCGCCCCGCCGCCATGGTCAGCATAGCCTCCGGCTTCCTGCTGCTGGGTATCTTCATCGGTGGCATCACGGTTCCGGGTGTGGGTATAGGCGGCATTAGCGTTCCGGCGATGTCCATCGGCGGCGGCATTCCAATCTGGTACATACCTTTGCTAATGCTGCCGATTTCGTTTGGCACAGCTTTCTTCAATCCTGTCAACAACGCCATGATAATGAGTTCACTTCCGCTCAGACATCGAGGCTTCGCGTCCGGCATGCTCGAGACGACACGCGAGCTTGGGCACGCGTTTGGCTCTACAGTATCCGCGACAGCGCTGGCTATGGTGCTGCCCGCCGGTATCGCGCTCCTCACCGCTGAGCAGGTCGGCCCATTCTACCTAGAAGGCTTCAAGTCCGCTGCAATGCTGGTCGTGTTGACCATGCTTGCAGGTGGCGTAATCGCTTTCTTCCATAAGCCATACATTGAAACTCAGGCGCAGGCCGCTCCTGCCGCCGCATCCGCCGGCGACGACTAGCCAAAATCCTGTCCACCCTGATCATCGATGTTAGCTCCCTACCCTGCAAATTAACTGAAAAACACGATGACCCAAGAAAACGATGACCTAACAATCCAGATTGAAGATGTCAGCCGCTGGACTCCTCATGAAGACCAGCACGGTCAAGGCATCCTGCTCCACACTACACGCGGGGACATCCATACCATCGTCCACAGCAACCCGGACTCTGACTACCGCACTAACAAGGCGATAGTCTTCGTTTGGGGAGCGCGTGGAGGCTTTGATGGGCCCGCCGGTGGTATCTACGGTAGGCTTGCCGAAGAACTGAAGTACGAAGTTACCTCGATTCGCATCGACTACCGCCTACCCAATGTCATTGCCGAGTGTGTTCTGGACACAATGGCTGCCTTGTCTTTCCTGAGTGCCACCGGCCACGCCGACGTGGCGCTCGTGGGACACTCGTTCGGCGGCGCAGTTGTAATAGCCGCCGCACCTTTCAGCCCGATGGTGAAGGCAGTAGCCGCACTCTCCTCGCAAACCTACGGTGCATCCAACGCGGGCGCCGTATCGCCTCGCCCGCTGCTTCTGGCGCACGGAGGGGCTGACACCCGCCTGCCGCCAAGCTGTTCCGAGCAGATCTACGAGTGGGCGAACGAGCCGAAGGAGATTGTCATATACCCGGGCGCAGAACACGGCCTTGTGGAGTGCGAGGACGAACTACACGATATGCTTAGGAGGTGGCTCGTTGACAAACTGTCGGAAGCGGATTCTGCCACATAAACCCCGCATTTACAGAGTTGACACCCAGCGATATACTCTTTGAGCGGCACTCTACTGACTGCCGCGATCCAAAGTTACCGACACGCAACATGAGCGGAAGGAAGGCAAATTAGATGGGTGATCTTGACGGAAAAGTCGCAATTGTAACGGGCGCGGGGCGTCTTCGAGGCATTGGCAGGGCAGCAGCCGTGGAACTTGCACGAATGGGCGCCGATGTGGTTGTAACCGGTACAGGGCGCAGCCCCGACCGATACCCACCGGACGAAAAGGCAGTCGGCTGGCGCGATGTGGAAAGCACAGCCGACCAGATTCGGGAGCAGGGTACGCGCGCCCTTACCCTCACTGTGGACGTCTCCAGTGTAGATGATGTGCAGATGATGATTGACCGAACCGTTGAAGAGTTTGGCAGGCTTGACGTGCTTATCAACAATGCCGCCTATGCCCGCGGCCCGGACCGTGTCCCCATCCTTGACCTGCCGCAGGACATTTTCCAGCGCGTAGTGGACATCAAGATTACCGGCACTTACCTATGCACGAAGGCGGCAATTCCGCACTTGATCGAAGCGGGCGGCGGCAAGATAGTCAACATCTCCTCGACTGCGGGCAAGCGTGGCAGCGCCAACACCCTCGCCTACAACGCTTCCAACTTCGCGCTGGTCGGGATGACACAGTCTATGGCGCACGAGCTTGGCCCGCACGGCATCAACGTCAATTGTGTATGCCCGGGCGCCGTTGATACCCATCGCATGGACGACATTGATCGGGACGTGCGCTGGATTGAGATGGCGGCGAACACGCCGATACGTAGGAACGGCACCGACGACGAGGTGGGCGCATTCGTCGCGTACCTCTGCTCTGACGCCGCATCCTGGATTCACGGCCAGTCCATCAATATCAACGGCGGCTCCGTAATGGAGCACTAATCGGAACTTGCAATTCGAGAACCCTCGCAGTGCTTTGCTCATAGTCGATGTTCAGGTGGGCTTTGTGAATGACGCCACCCGACACATCCTGCCACAGGTCGAGGCGCTTCAGAAGCAGTACGCGCATGTCTATGCAACCCGCTTCATAAACGCAGAGGGTTCTCCGTATCGCAGGCTACTAGACTGGCACCGCTTCTACGAAGCCTCCGATGACGTACCGCTCGCCTTCCGACCAGTCGATGGCACAATTGTCATAGACAAGCAAGTGTACACTTGCGTCACCTCCGCATTCTTGGAAGACCTACGCAGTAAGGGTATCGAAGAGGTAGCAATCTGTGGCATAGACACCGACGCATGCGTTGCAACCTGCGCCGTGGACCTCTTTGAGAATGGATTCAGGCCCATCCTAATATCCAAAGCTTGCGCCAGCCACGCAGGAGCCGAGTACCACGAAGCCGCTCTCCGCATACTCACCCGCCTCATCGGAAAGAACCAGATAGTATGACGAATAAACTCAGCCCGGAACTCAGCCCGGAAGGAGGAACAGTAGTACATGCCCGAACTCGACGGCAAAGTAGCAATCGTAACTGGCGCGGGTCGTCTTCGCGGCATCGGCAGGGGTACGGCAGTCGCTTTCGCCCGACTCGGCGCCGATGTCGTACTTACCGGCACCGGCAGAAGCCCGGACCGCTACCCGTCTGACGAGAAGGCGGTTGGCTGGCGCGACATCGAAAGCACCGCCGAGCAAGTGCGCACGGAAGGCACACGCGCCCTACCCCTCGTCGTGGATGTCGCAAACGCCGAGAGCGTACAGCAGATGGTCGAGCGCACCATCGCCGAGTTCGGCAGGATCGACATTCTCGTCAACAATGCCGCATACGCTCGCGGTCCTGACCGAGTACCCATCACCGAAGTCCCAGAGGACATCTTCCGGAGGGTCTTGGACGTCAAGATAACTGGCACGTACCTCTGCGTGAAGGCGGTGGCGCCTCACATGATTGAGCAAGGCGGAGGCAAGATAGTCAACATATCGTCCGGGTCAGGCAAGACGGGCAGCGCGAACAATCTGGCGTACTGCGCCGCATGCTTCGCGCAGGTAGGAATGACCCAATCCTTGGCGCATGAACTGGGACCGTACAACATCAATGTGAACTGCGTGTGCCCCGGCGCCGTGGACACCTCACGTGTGGACGATGTTGGAAGGGGCGACGCATGGCAAAGGATAGCGGACAACCTGCCAATTCGCAGGACTGGCACAGACGATGAAGTAGGAGAGTTCGTCGCCTACCTATGCACAGAAGCCGCTTCGTGGATACATGGCCAGTCGATTAACATGGACGGCGGCGGCACAATGGTTCATTAGATTAAGTCCCTCTCTTTGATAGAGGGAGAGGGCTAAGGTGAGGACTGGGAGAAGACCCATACCATTCGATAGGCCATTCGATAGGGGAAGGTTGGAAAGGGCTTAAGAACACCCCGTCCAACCCGTCCAGCGGTGTTAGCTCTCGTCCCCACGCACTGGGAGTACAACAATTGCATTGCCGATGACCAGCCTCGTTCCCTCTTTGTTCTGCAGGAAGACGTCGCATTCCAGGCGAGGCTCGCCATCCACCACATCCTTGTCGGTAATGATTCCACTCAGCGTCAGAGGCTGGTTGTGCGGCACCATTCCTCGGAACACCACATCCAGCTTTCGCAAGCGAACCGTGTCAGCCCATCCCGTCAGCAGTTGCGACAGAATTGTAATGTTCATCGCCCCCGGCACTATTGCGCCCGCCAGTCCTTCACTCTTCGCGTGCTCGTCGCTCGTGAACCTGCTAGGCCCCGGCGTCCCACCACGCACGCCCATGAATCGCCGCACCTGCTCCACGTTCACCACCCGCTCCTGCGGACCTATGTCGTCTCCAATGTCCACATCTTCAAAATACAGTTCTTTCATCCCTATCCCATCCTATCAATCCTGTCCAGCGACGTTAACTCCGTCTGCTGTTGCGCCTCACATAGGACTCGTCAACCAGCGCAACCGTCTCGCCATCCTGGTTGTCGAACCGCGTCTCCCACACAGCGAAAACCATCTTGCCGGAGCGCCCGGTCTTCGCATACACTTCTTTAAGTCGTGAAGTTACCTCGACAGTATCTCCGGGGCGAATCGGAGCGAGACTCTCAATCGCCTGACCTGCGAAGAAGCCGATGTCTCCAAACTCGAGCTTTATGTCAGGCTTTTCGCCACCGTTGACGAACAGGTTGCAGAACGTGGGCGGCGCGATGATATCACCGTACTCCGATTCCGCAGCCAAGCGCTCATCGACATAGATCGGGTTAACCTCGCCGGATGCATGTGAGAAATCCAGTATCATCTCCCGGCTAATCTCAAAGGTTCCAATTGGAAACTCCTTGTCCAGATAGCTCCTGTCGTAATTGATTCCCTCGTCAGTAGTCATGATTTACCCCATCTTTATGCTATCGATCCTATGTATCGATGTTAGTTCACGCCATTGCGTCATCGAGCCGCACCGCGCGAAATGCCCCCGCGCGCAGCAGTTTCACCAGGTCATCTTCGCCGCGCACCTCGCCGTCGAACCGCGTCATGCAACTCCCGATGGCGCTCACGACGTGTGCGTCGCTTCCTCCGGTGCCCAGATAACCTCGTTCGCTGATAAGCGCATCCGCGCGTTCCTGCTCACCCGGACGGTTACTCCCGTTCAGGCGTTCAACCACCTGCACACCGTCAAAGCCTCCAACCTCGCCTACATACTCGCAGAATCCGATACCGAACCTGCCCGGATGCGCCGGTACCGCGATTGCGCCGCATTCCTCGGCGGTCTGCACCAGTTCCGCAGCGTCCATATGCACATTCCCAAAGTCGATGCGGCTTGTCAGTGTCTCAGTAACTCCATACACCAGAAAATGCCCGCAGTTGGTGTCCAGTTCCGAACCCTTCAGCACAAGCACGTCGTTCTGCGCGGCAAGCGCAGAGTAATCTTTGTCGAAATCGAACTTGCGGTGCTCCGTCAGCACGAATCCGTCCATGCGGTAACCTTTCCGCCTCAGAACGCCGACCCATTTCACATATTGCTCCACGGTCGCGCGCGAGTCGTCAGACGAAACCGAGTGTGTGTGCAGGTCAATAAACATCAACCGAATACTAGGCTAGAGTATCGCGGGCGTCAAGATTATCAGAATTCGTCCAAACGACTGTAAACCGGCCAATATATCCTGACAAGAACATATCCTGACAAGAACTCAGATTTAAGATTGTTCCCAAATGCCATGGCGTGATACACATCTCCGTTGACACACCCACGCCATCCCCCTACCATGGATCTATGGTCGTGCTAAGCGGGGAGATAGCGGTGCCCTGTACTCGCAATCCGCTCTAGCGAGGCTGAACTCCTCTTGGAGGTTTGCCATTCGGTGCCCCTGACCCCGGTTGGTCGGCGTTGATAGCTGGGTCCTGCGCGGCGGAAAGCCGTGAACCCCGTCAGGTCCGGAAGGAAGCAGCGGTAAGTGGTGTCTTCCGGGTGCCGCAGGGCCGCCTGGCTTGAGTCACCGCCGTGGTTACGCTCTCGGATGGGAATCGAATTGAGGTGCACGACCTGCTTTGAATGATTTCAAGAATCTACTACAGATCCTCAGCACCTGCTTTTGGAGAAGCGTATGGGATTGTTCAATGTGGAATGAGCATCGTAACCGGCAGCACTCGGCGCAGGGGTCTTAGGTCTCTTGTGGATGCAGCTAGTTGATCGGGGAAGCGTAGCTCAGGTGTTGTTTAATGGGGAGGGCACGCAGCCACTCTTAGGCGCATTGACCCTTGAGGAACTATTCCTAGTCGTTGACCCTGCTAGCCGTTGACTCTGTAGGGTAGAAACTTGCACCCATGGGCTGGGCGCGATATTGCGGGGCGTTAATCCCTATTTGACACGCAAGAAAAATGGCTTTCATATCTGGAACTAATCTCTGTGTCCCAATACGCTCCTGCCAAAAAATCCCTCGGCCAGAACTTCCTGGTTGATCGCCGCATCGTATCGCGCGTAATCACCGCAGCCGATCTTGCTTCCGACGACATCGTGCTCGAAATCGGTCCCGGTCGCGGCATACTAACCCGTCCGCTCGCCGAGCGCGCCGCAAGCCTTACCGCCATCGAACTCGACGACCATCTCGCCGCCGCGCTAGCCACCGAATTCGCGTCCCAACCACACGTCCGCATCGTCCACGCCGATGCCCGCGAGGTCGATATTGCGTCCGTCACTCCCCCAGACACCGCCTATAAGCTCATCGCCAACCTGCCCTACTACGCTGCCCAGCCAATTATCCGACGCTTCCTCGAAGCCGAGCATAAGCCGTCCATGATGGTCTTCATGGTTCAGCGCGAAGTTGCCCGCAATATGACCGCCGTCCCCGGCGATATGTCGCTCCTGTCTGTGGCGATCCAGTTGTACGGCAAGCCGCGCATTGTCGTCGGCGTGCCGCCCCGCGCATTCCGCCCTGCGCCCAAGGTAACATCCGCCATTGTTCGCATCGATGTGTATCCGCAGCCTGCGCTCGCCCTCGACTCCATCGACGCCTTCTTCACACTGGTTCGCGCCGGCTTCTCCGCGCCTCGCAAGCAGGTCCACAACTGCCTGCAACAGAGCCTGTCGATCCCACGGAACGAAGTAGAAACGATACTGTCCGAAGCCGGAATTGACCCTAGGCGCCGCCCGCAGACGCTCAGCCTTGACGACTGGGGCAGCCTTTACGGCGCTTGGCGGCTGCGCTATCCTGACACCCATGCTGACCCTCAAAGCTTACGCGAAAATAAACCTCACACTGGAAGTCCTCGGGCGACGCGATGACGGCTACCACGATGTCGCTACCATTATGCAAACCGTTGATCTCCACGACACTGTGCGCGTAACGGCTTCCGACGACATTAGCATCGCCTGTGACGATCCCGCGTTGGAATCTCCGGACAATCTCGCATACAAGGCTGCGCAGCTTCTCCGAGATGAAAGCGGCTACAAGGGCGGCGCTCACATCACCATCGACAAGGCGATACCCGTGTCCGCGGGTCTAGGCGGAGGCAGCAGCGACGCAGCGGCAACTCTCAACGGGCTTAATTGCCTCTGGCAGCTCGGCTTGACTAACACGCATCTGGAAACGATAGCTGCCAAGCTAGGTTCGGACGTGCCCTTTCTATTAAAAGGCGGAACCGCCATTGGATTAGGCAGGGGAGAGCGCATCCGCCGCCTCCCATCCGCCGATGTGCAGTGGCTCGTAGTGGCAACGCCCGATGTGCAACACAAGGGCGAAGCGCCAAGTAAAACCGCTGCCCTCTACGGCATGCTTACGCCCTCCGACTACACTCGGGGTTTCCTCACTCGAAAACTAGAAGCTCGTATCCGTGGCGGCTGCGATGTGCCCGCGCAGTTCCTCTTCAACGCATTTGACGACATCGCCTTTGACGCCTATCCCGGATTGGAACATTGCTGGAATACATTCACGGAGTTGGGCGCGCGCGAAATCCATCTGTCCGGCAGCGGTCCCTCGATCTATGCACTGATGCCACGCCGAGAAGTCGGCACCGCAATTCAATTGCTTCTGCGCTATAATCACGGCATAACCGCCCATCTCGTATCCGCAATCCAACCATGACACTCGAAAGATTCCTGGACGGCGCGGTATTGGGAATGCTCATGGCGTCCGTGTTCATCACCATCTCAATGATTAGCCTCTTCCTCGTACTGAAGAATCGCCGCGAGCAGATGATGCCCATAATGGAAAAGTATCCTCCGATGACGCTTGCTATGGGCATCGTCGCCCTCTCCTACCCGACTTGGGCAGTCATCGGAGGCACACTCGCCCTGCTCTATCGCGTAAGCCTCGAACAAACTCCTGGAAGCGGCATCGGCAGCCCAAACTTGGCGTACACGCTTGCCATCTCCGGAATGGCAATCCTACTCGCTGCACCTTTCGCGATTCTGTTCCGCCGCCTGCTCATCGGCGTACTTGTCATTACTTTCACATTCATCGCAATCTTTGGCTGGTTCCTCCCTTATTTCGCCGTGTAATCTAACACCGGTCTATCCGTCACATACACATCCTGTTGACCAAAGCAATTGACCGATGCCAATTGCAAAGGCTAGAATCCATTAAACTACTGACAACCTACAATGACCCACCAATCAATGACCCACCAATGCCCACCATCAGCAAAGGATAAAACTTGGCAGTCTTCGACTTACATCTCCACACCGTCCGCGGCAGCAGCGACAGCGGACTAACCCCGGAACAGCTCATACAGGAAGCCCAGCGCATAGGACTTGACGGCGTTTGCCTCACCGAGCACTCCGGCGGATGGGAAGAGCGAGAACTCGCAGACACATTTCGCGATTCCGGCATCACCGCCATCCGGGCGCTCGAAGTCAACACCGACATGGGACACATCCTTGTCTTCGGACTCCACCGATACGTTGACGGCATGCACACCGCCGCAGGCCTGCGAAAGGCCGTTGACCGCGCCGGTGGCGTGATGATTGCGGCGCACCCGTTCCGCAATTTCTTCAACCGACCGCCCTACAATGTCAACCTGCTCTTCAAGAACTTCAACGGAAACCGTCCCACGACTTCTACCGCGGCATCCAAGCATCCGCTCTTCGAACTTGTGGACGACGTTGAGGTCGCCAACGGCAGCAACACCGATCAGGAGAATCACTTTACGCTCGATGTCGCTCGACATCTCGGCTTCGTGGGTACTGGTGGAAGCGATGCCCACTCCACGCATGGCATTGGCAAGTGCGTAACCATATTCGACGGCGACATACGCAGCGAATCCGACCTCATCGAGGCGCTGAAGGCGAAAGTGTTCGTCCCGGCAGAAGGATTACATGTCGGCGCGATGACTTCTATTCACCGATGACGGAGGTTAAAGATAGGATTATGCTACCTGGGACCCGGATTGGCCATTACGCTGGCCCCATCGACGCTTGGGCATTTAGGCACTAAACTTTCGATTCCGTAGAGTTCACATACGATAGATAGACAAGGAAGGCGGGACAAAGCATGCAGACAGTCAACCCTATCGCAAGCCGATGGCGCCGCGAAGCCACTGACGACCCCGTAGCCTTCTGGGAACGCGCCGCCGAGGATCTCCCCTGGTTCCGCAAGTGGGACGAGGTTTTCGACTGGCAGCCACCTGAATTTCGATGGTTCAGTGGCGCTAAGACCAACCTCGCCTACAACTGCATCGACCACCACGTCAACCGCGGCTGGGGCGGTCACGCAGCCCTAGTTTACGCCAATGAACGCGGCGAACGGCGGGTCTTGACTTACGGCCAGCTCAAGCACGAAGTCGAGCGCATCGCCGCCGCACTCCGCGCTATGGGAATCGAAAAAGGGGACCGGCTCACCATTTACATGCCAATCAGCGCGGAGGCGATTATGCTCATGCTCGCCACCGTTCGCATCGGCGCAATCCACAGCGTCGTGTTCGCCGGATTTGGTGCGGGCGCGCTCGGTGACCGCATCCAAGCAAGCGGCTCCCGTCTCGTCTTCACTACTGACATCACCTACCGCGCCGGGCGCGACATTCCGCTCAAGCACATCGTTGATGCCTCCCTTGAAATCGGCGGCGAGTCCGTCGAGCACGTCGTCGTACTCAGGCGCGATCCGGGCACATCCATGACGCCTGACCGCGATGTTGACTGGAACGACTTCATCGCGCAGGGTGCGGGACACGACGGAAGCCACGTCGAAATGGAGTCCAACGAACCCGCATACATCCTCGCCACATCCGGCACCACCGCCAAGCCCAAGCTCGTCGTCCACGCTCACGGTGGCTACCAGGTCGGGATACACAGCATGGGCAAGTGGTGCTTCGGGCTGCGCGACACCGACGTCTGGTGGTCCACCTCTGACATCGGCTGGGTGGTAGGCCACTCCTACATCGTCTATGCCCCCCTGCTCGCGGGCGCAACGACCATCGCCTTCGAGGGTGCGATCAACCACCCCGACGCCGACCTCATCTGGCAGATTACCGACGAATTCGGCGTAACCGGCATGTTCACGTCGCCTACCGCCGTCCGTCTGCTAATGCGCTACGGCGACGAAGGCAAACCCAAGACCGACCTCCCATCGCTTGAGCGCGTCTTCTGCGCCGGCGAAGTGCTGAATCCACCGGCATGGGAGTGGCTGCAAACAGAGGCGCTCGAAGACAGAATCCCTGTCATCGACCACTACTGGCAGACCGAGACCGGCGGTCCCTTAGTGGGCAACCCCTATGGCCTCGCCATGCTCCCCATCAAGCCCGGCTCCAGCGGCACGCCCATGCCCGGAATCGAAGCCGCCATCATGACTCCGGAGGGCGAGCCGTGCGCCACCAACGAGAAGGGCATCCTCGTCATCAAGCGCCCGTTCCCCAGCCTCACCCCGACGCTCTGGGGCGAACCCGAACGCTACGGCGCGGACTACTGGGGGCGCGTTCCCGACCAGCAGGTCTATTTCACTGGCGACTCCGCTCACATGGACGAGGACGGCTACATCTGGTTCGCCGGGCGCGCAGACGAAATCATCAAGATCGCCGCGCACCGACTCGGCACCATCGAGGTCGAGTCCGCTTTTCTCACCCACCCCTCCGTCGCCGAAGCCGGCGTAACCGGGCGCCCCGACGAGCTGCGCGGCGAGGTCATCTCCGCCTTCGTCGTTCTCAGAAACAACTATGAACCATCGGACGAACTCAAGACGGAACTGCTCCAAGCCGTCCGCCGCGAACTCGGCCCCGTCGCCGTCATCAGCGAGATAAACTTCGTTGACCTGCTCCCCAAGACCCGCAGCGGCAAGATAATGCGCCGCGTTTTCAAGGCAGTCGTCCTCGACCAGGACCCCGGCGACATCACCACCATCGAAGAAGAAGGCTCAGTCGAAGAGGCGCGGCAGGCGTGGCAAGACATGCTCGCCAGCATCCGCAGCAATGAATAACAAC
>JAGGDZ010000332.1 GCA_024648655.1 Chloroflexota bacterium
TGCCAGGTGTACCGCCATATGACTATTCTCAACGAGGCGGCGACTCTCCAAGCCGACGTGGGCGACGCCCTGCTAATAATGATGGACTGCGAAGTGGACTACCTACCGGTAATTGATGAAAGCCGTGCAGTAGTCGGACTATTGTACGCAGAAGACCTTTCTCGCGCCATCGAACTAGACGATAATCCTATCGCAGTCCTGGGCTCAGACCTCGTCTCCGTCTAGGAAACAAGGCTCTTATCCCTCTTTCGCTATTATTGAAGAGGGATGACTGACCTTCTTCTTCATCCTTTCCCTTCTTACGCCAATAGGGCTGTGCCTGATGAACACAGCCCTATTGCATTTAGATTATCGTTAGAATTGTCGTTCGGTCTTCTTGAGCTACTGCGCCGTGACACCCCCGTCTATTACGAGTTCGCTGCCCGTCATGTAAGACGATTCGTCCGACGCGAGGAACAGCACGCCGGTCGCGATCTCGTCTGGGTCGGCGTACCGACCCAGCGGCGTGTTCCGCTGGTTGCGCTCCCGACCTTCCGCGGTGCTCCAACTCCGCTCGGTCATCGGTGTCCTAACGGGGCCCGGATGCACGGAGTTGCAGCGGATACCTTCCTTGGCGTACTGAATCGCTGTGGACTTGGTGAGAATACGGACCGCGCCCTTCGATGCGTTGTAGCCGGGGTGTATAGTCGCCTGCCCTATCATGCCCGAAATGGACGAGATGTTGACGATGGAGCCGCCACCTGCCTTCCGCATTTCGGGGATGACGGCTTTCGTGCCGAGGAACACGCCCTTGGCATTGATGTCCATCACGGTGTCCCAGTCCTCGACGCTGGCGTCATCGCCGAATGTCCAGAAGGCGACGCCCGCGTTGTTCACTAGAATGTCCACTTTGCCGTAGCGTTCGACTGCGGTATCGACTGCGCTCTTCCAAGAATCCTCGTCAGTGACGTCCAGATTCACATAGGTGGCATCACCACCCGTCTCGTTAATTTCCGCTTCCACCTGCTTGCCGTCGTCGTCAAGAATGTCGCCGAAGACCACTTTCGCGCCTTCTCGGGCGAACATCTTTGCCTCGGCAGCGCCTTGTCCGCGCGCGCCGCCGCTAATAATTGCAACCTTGCCTTCGAGCCTCATAAGCCCAACCTCCTATTCAGGGGCGATCTGACAGACCTACTATGATGTCGTCCAGTCCACGCCGTTCAGCACGAGGCGCTGGAATTCAGGGGTTTCGAAGCTGAGGCCGTTGTGCCCCAGCAGAGTGGTGAGCACTTTGCCGTCACCAAAGGTGCGCGTCCAGCCGAGAGGAAATGTGCCGCCTGCCATGAACGTCTCTTCGCCGCGCCACATCCAGGTGCCATCTTCGGAGTCGCCCGTCATGAATACATCGTTGCCGTCTCGATACTCGATTCCCATATACAGTTCGTCGTTGGTCGTGAAGTCGGATATGCCCGCGACGCCCGGGCTGTCGGCATCCGTTATGTTCACTTCGAATTTGCCGTAAGGAGGGTGGTAGCTGTCGTTGAGCAGCCAACCGCCGCCGGTGATGTCGTAGTATTCGGACCAATCTTCCGAGGCGCAGCCTGATATATGGATGCAAACGAAGCCCTTACCACCGCTTATGAACTGCGTCATGCCTGCCTGCTCTTCTTTAGTCATGCCATCGTCACCGGCACGCATCGTGTTGAACACCAGTGCATCGTAGTTGCTCATGGCATCCGCATCAGCCAGAACTGAGGCTTCCCAGGACACGTCAACCTCAT
>JAGGDZ010000386.1 GCA_024648655.1 Chloroflexota bacterium
GCTGTCCGTCGCGCGCATCCCTGCTGACGGGACTGAACCCCCACCAGACGGGCGTGGGGCACATGATGGACGCGCTGGGTCCGGACTCGTACCAGGGATTTCTGAACGATAACTGCGCCACCATCGCCGAGGTGCTGCGTGGGAGCGGATACGCGACTTACATGAGCGGCAAATGGCACGTAGGCGGACGCTACAATCTGTTGGACGATAGCAACTGGGAGGAGTTGAAGGGCAGCTACGGCTATCCCATTCCAACGCAGCGCGGCTTCGATCGCTTCTATGGCATTGTGGCGGGCAGTGCGAACTACTTCTTCCCTCGCCTTCTGATGGAGGACGACCGCTTCCTCGAACTCGATCCGGCGGGCTATTACTTCACGGACGCGATCACCGATAACGCCGTCAAAATGCTGGGCGAGAGCGCGGCATCCAACAGCGCGGCGAGCGTGAACGGCGGTGAAGAAAAGCCGTTCTTCCTGCATGTGACATACACTGCTCCGCACTGGCCTCTGCACGCGCACGAAGAGGACATCGCGCGCTATGAGGGTAAGTACCGGGAGGGCTGGGACACGCTCCGCACGAACCGTCATGAGGAACTGAAGGCGAGCGGCATCCTCAGTGACAAGTGGGAGATTACGCCGCGCAACGCCTCGGCGGGCGCGTGGGAGGACGAGCGTAACAAGGACTGGGAAGACCTGAAGATGGCGACTTACGCCGCAATGATAGACAGGATGGACCAGGGCATCGGGAGGATACTCGACAAGGTGCGCGAGATTGGAGCGGAGGAGAACACGCTGGTTATGTTCCTGTCGGACAACGGCGGCTGCGCGGAGTTTCTCGCCGAGGACACGGAGCGTCCCGAACCTTCGCAGTACGCCAGCCCCAACCCGGACGGCACTCCGGTCAGGATGGGCAACATCCTCGGGCAGCGACCGGGCCCCGGCGATACCTTCATGAGCTATGATCTGCCGTGGGCGAACGCGAGCAACAGCCCGTTCCGCCTGTTCAAGCGCTGGACGCACGAGGGCGGCATATCCACGCCGTTCATAGTCAACTGGCCAGAGCGCATCAGGCAGCCGGGCATCGTTCACGAACCCACCCACATTTCCGACATCCCGGCTACCTGCATAGAGGCTGCGGGCGCATCATACCCGGCCGAACTGAACGGCAACGCCATCACGCCAATTGAGGGTGTCAGTTTCATGGACGCCATAGACGGGGACGCCATAGACGGGGACGCCATAAACACCGGAGGCTGGAAGCGCGACCTGCCAATTTACTGGGAGCATGAGGGCAGCCGCGCCGTTCGCATCGACAACTGGAAGCTGGTCGCGGAGGTCGGCGGCGAGTGGGAGCTATACGATATGGACGAGGACCGCACCGAGCTTAACAATCTAGTCGAAGCCAATGCGCCCAAAGCTGCAGAGATGATTGGACTGTACGATGCATGGGCGGAGCGCTGCGGTGTGCATCCCTGGCCGCTGTCGTCCGACGCGCGCATGATGAATCTTCGCAGGTCCCATAACCACTATGTCTGATAATATGTCCCCGTGACAATTCTTTGGGATCAGGTGATAGTGATGGGAACTACCGTGCCCTTGACGACGAACTGCTGAAAGAGGCGCATAAACTTACAGGCATAACCGGCAAGACGGCGATAGTGAACGCGAGCTTGAAGGCGCCGGTCGAGCGTGAAAGCGCCCGCGCGCTGCCTAGGGTGAGCGGCGCTATGCCCGATATTAAGCCATCCCACGGATCAGGAGTGAACCGTTCTAATGATTCTCCCGGACACACCCGTTTGGATTGACCACTCTCATTCAGCAGACCTACGGTTTGTCGCTCTATTGGACAGTAGAGAAGCGCTGATGCACCCAATGGTGATTGGCGAACTAGCCTGCGGCAATCTTCCTAATCGAGATGTGGTTTTGACTGGATTAAAGAGGTTGCCCGTATCGTTAGTCGCTTCTGATGATGAAGCGCTTTCCTTAGTCGAGCGCCATCGACTCACAGGCAGATGCATCGGCTATATCGATGCCCGTCTCTTGGCGTCTGTCGCGCTCGCCGATTCCGCCTTGCTGTGTACACTCGACCGGTGGCTTATGGATGCGGCCGCCGAGCTGTGTATTGCATATATGCCTGAACAGGAACGGAGGACGATTCTGTGAAACCTCTCGCGCTCTCGTTGGTTGCGGTTATGGCTCTGCTTCTGTTCGCATGCGGAGAAGAAGAAACTCCAGAACCAATGCCCACCAGCACTCCCGATACTGCGGCGACGGCGGAGGCGAATGCACAGGCGACCGCTGAGGTAGATGAAGCGATCGCCGCAAGAGTCCGTGCCACTCTGGAGGCGTTGCCAACTGATACGCCGGTGCCTACAAATACCCCCGCGCCAACGAGCACGCCGGAG
>JAGGDZ010000280.1 GCA_024648655.1 Chloroflexota bacterium
CGCGCTCAATGGTGGCGCGCACTTGCTCTGAGCCGGGAGTGACCATGAAGGGCACGGCGGTCGCGACACCGCGCGCTTTAGCCTGCTCCGCTACATCGGCGGCGCGGCTCATGTCTTCGTAGGATGAGTTCGTGCAGCTGCCAATGAGGGCTGCCGAGATGTCATCTACAAATTGATTGCTGCCATCTGCGACTTCGGACGCGAGCTGGGATATGGGACGGGCGCGGTCCGGAGAGTGGGGGCCGACGATGTGCGGCTCAAGTGATGAAAGATCTAGGCGAACAACGCGGTCGTAGTAGTCTTCGGGGTTCGCCTCGACCTGAGGGTCCGGCTCGAGCAGGTGCTTATTGGCTTCCGCGTGCGGTACGATGCCGCCGCGATCGGTGGCTCTTAGATACGCGCCCATGTGGTCGTCGTAAGGGAACATTGAGGTGGTCGCGCCGATTTCGGCACCCATGTTGGTGATGGTCGCCTTGCCAGTTGCGCTGATGGTACGCGCGCCGGGACCGATATACTCGACGATGGCATTAGTTCCGCCGGAGACAGTGAGTTCGCCGGCAACATAAAGAATGATGTCCTTAGGGGCAGTCCAGCCGCTCATCTCGCCTGTCAGATATACGGCGATGTGTCGAGGATATAGGACCTCCCAAGGCAGGCCTGCCATGACTTCAACGGCGTCCGCGCCGCCGACGCCGACTGAGCAGGAGCCGAGTCCGCCGCCCATTGGCGTGTGAGAGTCGGTGCCGATCATCAAGGAGCCGGGGAAGGCGTAGTTTTCGAGGGCGACCTGGTGGATGATGCCGCCACCGGGTCCCCAGAAGCCGGCGCCGTACTTTGCGGCTGCGGAGCGTAGGAAGTTATAAACCTCGCTGTTCTCGGCGAGGGACTCGCTCAGATCGGACGTGCCTTCTACGCGTGCCTGGATGAGATGGTCGCAGTGGATGGTGGTGGGCACGGCAACGGATTCGCGCTGAGTCTGCATGAACTGGAGCATGCCTGTTTGCCCTAGCACGTCTTGCAGGATAACGCGGTCGGGACGGACGTTGAGATAGCTCTCGCCGGGGATCATTTCCTGATTCTCAGGGTCGTCGAGGTGTCCGAGCAGCACCTTGTCGGCAAGCGTGAGCGGCCTGTTGAGCCGTCGTCGGACGACTTCGAGGTTGCGCTCGATAGTTTCATATACTTTCGCCGCCATTTCGGGTGTGGATTCGATGGTAACCATGTTGATGCTGCCCTCCCAGTGTCAACGAGTATCCAATTTCAATCCGGTATTGCTAATGTGCTAACAATGGAATGGCATTGCCGGTAAATCGGACAATGCCATCTCTTATTCTGAACTAAATATCGTAAGCGAATTCAAGCACCGTCGTTTGATGTTCTCTCAATTGTGGCACAGCCATGCCATTTAGTTCTCCTAAATATGGTGTTGTCAGAGAAATATGCAGAGAGGTGCTATCTTGTTGATAGGCAAGAGGCTTTAGCTCCATCCTAACTTTCCCACATCAAAGATCAAAGGGAAAGGGAATTCCGCAAATTTCTTGTTCTTACTTCAGGAACCGCAAAATCACGCTGACAATGGCAGTAACCAAACCGCCGCCTGCGATGCTTATGAGTACCATCAGCGGTCTGTTCATGCCGTCCATGCGGCTTTTCAGTCCGCTTATTTAGCCACACGCAACCCTCCGACCTGACCATTATATGGATGTTAGCGTCATGTCCTCCCTCTATCTGATCAAACGGATGAAGCAGGCCGGCGCGACAACTCTTTTGCAGGCACTCAGCAATAATGCACTACCGCGTGAGGCCGAAGTATTCGTAGTTGATGTCGATGTAGTTGCGCCACTCTTCGGGGACGTCGTCTTCGGCGAAGATGGCGACTACTGGGCACACAGGCTCGCAGGCGGCGCAGTCGATGCACTCGTCGGGATGGATATAATACTGGTTGTCCTCGTCTTCAGTGTAAATGCAGTCCACCGGGCAGACGTCCACGCAGGCGCTGTCCTTAAGGTCAACACAAGGCTCGGCTATGATATAGGTCATCTTTACGAATTCCTCCTGCTTTCTCGTTGTGCCAGCCGGCGGACTCTCCACTGGCTGAAATTGTTCCTGAATTATAAATCGGTATTGGCTTGGCTTTCAACTAATGTTAAGTTTGCAGTCGGTCAATCTATCAGTCCATCAGTAACGTCGGCTAGAGCGTGATGCTTTGAGCGCGCAGCGTCTGTATCTGGGCGGTCGTGTAACCATATTCGGATAAAATTTCGTCTGTGTGCCCTCCTAGAGCCGGCGAGGCGCGCTTCGGCTCTAGCGGCGTCTCGCTCATCTTCAGCATGGGACCGACCATCTTCACCTTGCCGACGACGGAGTGATCCAGCTCGATGACTAATCCATTAGACACGACCTGCCGGTCGTCCACAAGCTCTTCGATGAAGCGGACGGGGCCTGCGGGGACGCCGGCGTCGTCGAGTAGGCGTAGCCATTCGGAAACACTCTTTTGCCTGAAAATGTCCTCCATCTGCGTGTTCAGTTTTTCATAGAATAGGCGTGTCTCTTCGCTGTAAGGGTCATGATTCGGCTCGAAACGGATGTCGTGGAGACCTACAAGGTTGATGAGGCGCTTGCGGAGCGGATCGCTGAGACAGCCGACTGCCAGAACGCCGTCGGCAGCCTGGTATGTGCGATAGTAGATGCTGAAGCCGCGTCCGCGTCGTGAGTCGAAGTGCTCGCGGTAGTACGCGTGCATGTCAGCGTATGGGACACCGGCGTCCTTCATGACTTGCATGTTCTCGTAGAACTCGGCGCGGGGTTCGGTATCGACACGCTCTACTTCCATGAATCGCGTTGACTGGGCGGCGAGGGCGGATGCCAGCAGATTTGTCTCTATCTTCTGGCCCTTGCCGCTGCGCTCGCGGTGGAACAGCGCGGCGCAGACGGACCATGCAGTCGCCAAGCCGGTGGAGACATCGGCGACGGGCGTAGATGATACTTGCTGCGGCACGCCGTCGGCTATCTTATCTTCGGACGCCATGAGGCCGGTCATTGCCTGCGCGATGATGTCGTATCCGGGGCGCATGCTGTGGGGCCCCTCGCGCCCGTAGGCGGTATTCTCACAATAGATGAGGTGTGGGTTTATCGAGGACAGTGTTTCGTAATCGATGCCAAGATTGTATGGTACATCGGGGCGGTAGTTGATGATTACGACATCGATGTGTGGAATCAGGCGATAGACGACATCGCGTCCTTCCTGCTTTGTGAGGTCCAAGGGTAGGCTGCGCTTGCCTCGATTGAGGCTCATGAAAGTCTTGCTCTCGCCGGGTTCAATGGGGAAGGCGTGCCGCCATGGGTCACCCCATGGCGGTTCAATCTTGATGACATCGGCGCCCATATCGGCAAGCAGCATGCCGCCGAACGGTCCGGCGATGATTTCAGTAAACTCGATGATTTTGATTCCGTCCAGCGCGCCTGACATTCGTTAGCCTCCAGCAGTATGCTTCATGAGCGTATTATAATGGACTCAGCAGACAGGATATACAAGACGGAAAGGATTTGAACGATATGACGAAAGTTTTGATTACAGGGATGAGTGGGCTAATCGGCGGATTGCTGAGAGAGCGTCTGGAGAAGGCGGGCGGCTATGAATTGAGCGCCCTGAACCGAAGTGAGGTGACTGGGGTCGAGTGCTTCCGTGCTGACATCGCGGACTTCGATGCGGTGAGGGCTGCTTGCGAAGGCAAGGATGTGGTTGTACATCTGGCAGCCTATCTGGGCAGCGACGACTTCGAGGGGCAGCTTCGCGGTAATATCATAGGCACGTACAACGTGCTCGAGGGGGCGCGGCTTGCGGACGTGAAGCGGGTGGTGTTCGCAAGCAGCGGCAATGCGATTCGAGGCTTCGAGCTGGTTGAGCCGTACAGGTCGATTGCCGCCGGAGAATATGACAAAGTGCCGGAAGATATTCCCATGATAACGCACGAGATGATACGGCCCCAGGGCATATATGGCGCGGCGAAGGTGTTTGGTGAGGCGCTGGGACGGTACTACTCCGACTATTTTGACCTGTCGGTGCTGTGCGTGCGGATCGGGCGTGTTACGAAGGATAACGGGCTAGGCGCGGAGCGTGATCGCTCCATATATCTGAGTCACGACGACGTAGCGCAAATACTGCATCTGTGTGTGGACGCACCGGACAGCCTGAGATACGACGTGTTCCTTGCAACTTCCAACAACAAGTGGACCTACCGCGACCTGGAACACCCGCGCGCAGTGCTTGGGTATGAGCCGAAGGATTCGGCCGACAACCTACCGCTAGGAGGATAGGGGGCTAAAGTCAGCTACCAATTGAAGGGACGGAGTAATGGCTCAAGTCATTCGGATGGAATTGGAACTTGTGCCAGTATTCTGCGGTTAGCAGTTGCAGGGCGTCTGTCCACGGCTGCGCTATGGCTCTGCGCCGGGATAGACTCTCGTATCGGTCTTCCAGCAGCAGTAGAAACGGTTCGAAGTCGCCCTTAAATGCGTTGATGCAGGGATAGGTGCGAGCTTTGACTCTTCGTAATATATCGATAGCCGAAGAATGCCATAGCTCTTCGCCCGCTTCCGAATGTTGCCGAATCAGGGAGTCGAGGTTCTGGTTGAACATTGGGACCGTTTCCATGCCGATGGGCTGGCGGTATCCGTTGGGGTCGGGCGGCGGCGCGGAAAGAGGGATGTACCACTTGAACAGCTCGAGGTAGAAGTCGTGCAGGTCTAGCTGAGTCCTTCTATTGTTGGAGGCCGTCGCTTCCGTTATGCCGCCGATGTCGATGATGGTGATGGTTGCAGAAGCGGGGTCAAAGTAGATGTTTTGGGGGCGCATGTCGAGAATTAGAATACCCG
>JAGGDZ010000163.1 GCA_024648655.1 Chloroflexota bacterium
CCGAGACAGGCTAATGTTCCCCATACACGACCGGCAGGGCAACGTCATCGGCTTCGGCGGACGACAGATCAACGAACCCACGCCGGACGCCACGGCATACAACACCCATCGCTATAACCCCAAATATATCAACACCTCGGCAACTTCCATCTTCGACAAACGCAGTTCCCTCTACGGCATCCACCGTGCCCACTCCGCCATTCGAGAGTCCAACACCGGCATCATCGTCGAAGGTTACATGGATGTCATCGCAGCCCACCAGCACGGCTACTCCAACATAGTCGCATCAATGGGCACTGCCCTCACCGAAAACCAAGTCTCGCAGCTTAAATCCCTCGCCACCAACTTCGTCCTAGCCCTCGACCCGGACACCGCCGGACAGGAAGCCACACTCCGCAGCCTCGAAGCATCGTGGAAGGTCATTGGCATCCAGTCCGCATCCCGCGGCCGCTCGCAGGGCGTTCTCTACAGGCGCGACCCGATTACACTCAGCATCGCCGCCCTCCCCGAGGGCAAGGACCCCGACGAGCTCATTCGCCACAACTCCGCCGAATGGGAACGTCTCACCGGTGAAGCTCCTCCTCTCATGAGCTACCTCATACCCGCGATCGCCTCCCGATTCGACACCGGCACAGGGCATGGCAAGACCCAGGTCGTCGAGGCGATATACCCACTGATTGCGGCGACCGAAGATCCATTCGATCGCCAGCGCTTCGAACAGGACTTGGCGAACACACTCGACGTAACCGTCGAACAATTACGCGCGGCTCGCCCTCGAACAACCGCGCCTCCACGGACAGCCCGCCGCCGCGGCTACGCCGCGCAGAACTCCCAACCCATCGGCAGCCGTCAGGTGACTGAGTCCGCCCTCAGCAGCAGCCGTGAACATGTAAGAGAAGACTACATGCTCCGTTTGCTGTTGAACCGCCCGCAGCTGCGCTTGGAATTGGACAAGTTCTCACCTGAATATCTCAGCAGCAGCGCCAACCGCGAAATCTACACTCGCTGGCTCGAATGCGTAGATATTGATGAATTGCAGGCATCCTTAGATGAACCGCTCCTCAGCCATCTGCAATCACTCGCAGCCGATGAAGATGCCCCAGCCGACAGTCTCGAAAGCGAGCAGGCGCTGCTACAATGTATGCAGTACCTCAAGCGCAAGCACCTTCTTGAACTACAAGAAGCCTTACTAGCGGCAGTTGATAGCTTCAACCCACCACCACGAGACCTGATGGAGGAGATAACCAGCATCAATGCCGAGATAAGAGCGACGGAAATACGTTAGTGCATCACATCACAACCTATATCTGCACCTACCGGCCGGTTAACCGGCCGAATGACAGACCGATAAACCGAACGACTTACCAGCTAATAAGGGAGCAAGTGAGTACATGAACCAGAACATGGACGGCGACGGCATTGATGATGTCATGATGGGAGGAATCCCACAAGGCGTGTCCACCGGAGACCTCATCCAGACGAGCAAGTCAAGAGAGGACGGCTACCGGATGGGCGAGCCGGAGGTCATCTTATCAGGGCGCAACGGCGCCTCCGAAGACCGCAACGGCGTTGCGTACGATGACGATGACGATCAGGAATCCGATGAGCCGGATATAGATAGCGAGTGGGTCAAGAAGCTCGAAAACGTTGACATCATCGACGATCCCGTCCGCATGTACCTTCGCGAAATCGGCAGAGTTGGCTTGCTCAAAGCCGCCGACGAGCGCAAGCTCGCCCGCGAAATGGAAGAGTGGAAGCACATCGACAAGGTCGAAGAGGAGCTTAACTCTATCCTGAGCAGGCGGCCGCGCGCTTGGCAGACCGTCCATCAGTTCCTAGTCAACCTAGCCGCGTCCGAAGACCTGCTCGACGCCTTCTGCCGATACCACGCCCTGCCGAAGCCCGTTACCCTCCAGGAAGTGTTCACCGACGACGACCTCACCGACGCTCTCAACGGCGAACTCCCCGAAGAAATGCTCAACTTCATCGCCGAAATTCTCAACCGCGAGCCCGACGACATCAAAGAGGAAATCCGCGAGCTTTCCCTGAACAGTCGCCTTCTTCCCGAAGAAATTCACGACATCTTTGAAGTCTCTCCCAGCATCAGTCAGCTCTCCACACTCAGCGACACGCCCGGCTACCACAAGCAGATAGAGACCTACGAACTTGCCTTCACCAGACACCTCAACCGCACCAAGACCGCAGGCAGACGCGCCCAACGACATCTCGCCGAGGCTAACCTGCGACTGGTAGTCAGCGTCGCCAAAAAGTACATTGGCAGAGGCATGTCCCTACTCGACCTCATTCAGGAAGGCAACATCGGCCTCATCCGCGCCGTCGAGAAGTTCGACTACCGCAAAGGCTACAAGTTCAGCACCTATGCCACCTGGTGGATTCGACAGGCAATCACGCGCGCAATCGCCGACCAGGCACGCACCATACGCATCCCCGTTCACATGGTTGAGACCATCAACAAACTCCTGCGTGTCAGCCGCCGCCTCGTCCAGGAATACGGACGAGAGCCGACCAGCGAAGAAATCGGCTCAGGCATGGATGTAACCCCCGAGAGAGTACGCGAAATCCTGAAAATCTCTCAAGAACCCGTCTCACTCGAAACCCCAATCGGCGAAGAAGAAGACAGCCACTTAGGGGACTTCATCGAAGACCGCAGCGCACTCGCTCCCGCGGACGCTGCATCCTATCAGCTCCTCAAAGAACAAGTTGAAGACGTTCTGCACACCCTCAACGAGCGCGAAGCCCGTGTGCTCCAACTTCGCTTCGGCCTCGAAGACGGGCGCAGCCGCACACTCGAAGAAGTCGGCCGCGACTTCGGCGTAACCCGCGAGCGCATCCGCCAGATAGAAGCCAAAGCCCTACGCAAGCTTAGGCACCCGAACCGCTCCAAGAAGCTCCGCGATTTCCTAGAGTAAGCCACGCCAAACAAAGTAGTCCCTTCTCCCTTGACGGAGGAAGAGCCATCCCCTGCCTTCGCAGGGGATGGGGTGACTGTCCCGTCCATCCTGAACATCCCGTTAGTTTTTCCCTTCAAGAAACAGAGTGCAAATGACGACCCTAACCCAACCCAACCCAGCAGTCCCCCAACTCGACACCACCCGCACGACTCCAACCGTCGCCGTCGTGCCCACGACGCCGCAAACGGTCCTTGACGACATCGGCAAGGCGATGCGACTGGCAGGCTACCGGAATGCTCTCCCCCAAGACTACGCCACCCTGCTCAAAATCAACATCTCATGGCAGCACTACTACCCCGCCTGCTCCACCACACCGTGGCAGCTCGACGGCGCAATACGCACCCTGAAAACCGACGGCTACGACAACCTCATACCCGCGCACAACGGCACAGTAGTCGTAGATGCCAAGGAGGGGGCGGTCAACAACAAGCACACCCCTGTAGAGCGCCTGCACCGCTTGGATGCGCTCTACCTAGAAGACGCCAAGTGGATAAACTTCCAGCCAAAGGACAGGATGTTAGCCCTCGATCGCATCTACCCTGACGGATTCCGGATTCCGGAGACCTTCATCGGCAAGAACGTCCTGCACCTGCCCACAATGAAGACCCATGTCTTCACCACCATCACCGGCGCCATGAAGAACGCATTCGGCGGCTTGCTAAACCATAATCGCCACTGGACGCACTCCGCCATCCACGAAACGCTGGTTGACCTCCTGCAAATTCAGAAGCAGATCCACCCCGGCGTCTTCGCCGTAACAGACGGCACTTTCGCCGGAGACGGTCCGGGGCCACGCGCCATGCGCTGGCACACCAAGAACGTCATGCTTGCAAGCGCCGACCAGGTCGCCATCGACGCCGTATCCGCCAAGATGATGGGGTTCGACCCGCTCAGCATCAAGTTCATCTGGATGGCGCACGAGATGGGGCTTGGATGCGGCGACATCCGCGACATCGAAATCGTCGGCTCAGACATCGACGGCATCGACTGGCACTTCAGCGCCGGCGAAAACACCCTCTTCAGCAGCGGCCAGAAATCCGTGTATTGGGGACCCTTCAAACCCCTGGAGAACGCCATCGCCCGCTCACCCCTAGTCAATCTCGCCATAGCCGCCTCTAACCTTTACCACAACGGCTACTGGCTGCCGCTCAAAGGCAAAAGGCGTGTCCAAGCAGCCCTCCGGACAGAGTGGGGTGAGCTGTTCCAATCCTACTGAACGGTTAAGGGGCTATTGGGGGTATATATGGTCAAGACAGCGCCTTTGCTGTTGTCGCTCGCACTGCCCGCGATTCTGCTAGGATGTCTCGACACGGGAGCGGTCCCACTCGCCACGCCTGCCATCCTTGAAAGAGTCGCAACTGCCGTATCAGATCCAACAAAGACACCGCCGCTCACAGTGCGGCCGGAAACGGCGACTCCGACCGCCTCTCCCACGCCGCAAGCCTCAACATCTACACCTTCCCCGATTTCCATCGCTACAAGCACACCCGATCCGACCAGTACCCCTACACCTACCGGAACTCCCACCCTAACCCCTTCTCCAGTGCCGACTGTAACTCCTACAGTCACAATGACTCCGACAGCGGAACCCAATGTAACGCTTCCCGTGTGTGGCTATGCTCAGATGGTGCTGATTGGTGCAGGCAAAAAGCATGATCCTTGCGTTACGCCTACGCCTACGCCTTGACGGAATTGCTCGAAACGGACGGAAACTCGTTACCGGCTCTTTTACGATAGTGGAATTATGTGCATGAGAATTATGTGCATGAATTGGGGCCGGATGCTCGTTAGCTTCGAAGTAACCGTCCCACCCGCATTTTCATTTCCATCTAGTAATGTATAATCCTAGCGAGAGTAATCCGTTCAACTCATATGCTGTCTTGAGATACACATATTCAGGAGGAACCGCAAATGACAAGATTAGTTCTTATCGGCATAATAGTGGCGGCGGCTGTATTTGCGATCACCAACACGGGCTTGTTCAGTCGATCAGACAACCCGGGGCAAAAAATAGTGGAAGCTACGAACGATGCAAGTGCCCAGGCAGGGAATCTCATTCGGGTGTTTGACACGGTTAATCCCCACTCGGTTGACGTTAGCGCTCCGACAGGCGCGTCAGACGCATCAAACGCTGTCGATAGCCCCGACAGAGATGTAAGTGCGAACATTCCCGAAATTGCTTCCCCAGCCGACACCGCCGTGAAAGATGCCTACAGCTGGATGCTGTACTACGCCACCGAGTCCGGATTGGACTCTCAGAACAAATACATCGAAGCCGCGAATAACCTCAGAAAGGAATGGGAGCCACGATATAAGGCTGCCCGTGTTGAATATAACAAGCTCAATCATCAGGTCGAGTTCTCCAAGAAGACCGCGAATGAGTACTTCGCAATACAGAAAGGGCTTACCGATCAGGTGCAAGACTCGGACCTCAAGACACAGTTGAGAGAAAGCGACCAGCAAGAGAGACAGGTTTATGAGATATGGGTAGAACAGGCAGAAAAGACGGTCCTGATGGCTTATGAAATAATGCAGGACCTTGAAGACATGGATGTCATCATTGCGAAGACAAACCTGTCCGCGCACTTCGCAGCATTGAACACAAGCGCCCAGACGCTACCTACGTCAATGATGGCGCTTCATGAAGAATTGGACTATTTCCGCAAGGCAAGCCAAGACATAAACTCTACGTTCGGTATCAATCCCGCTGAAACGCCATAATGGGGAGGCAGCAAATCCGTCTCGACAAGAATTCTGCACTTGGCATCGTGAATTATCTTCGCACTCGCGGTATGCGCGACATATTTGAGCATGTCATGGCTGCAGGCAGGACCAGGGACGCTGCCATACTCCTAGCTATGAGGGTCATCGCGGCGTTCATGTTCGTTATCATACTCCTGCCATCGCCCTGGTTCCTGCTCACAGCCAGCGGCAGTCCAATAGCCGGCTCCAGAATACTCTCCTACGCTCTCGACGAATCTTTCAGGTCCTTGCTATTCTTCTTATCCCCGGCAAATGCTTTCCTAATCTTCACTATGCCTGTGGTGATTACGCTACTATCGACAATAACCCTGCTGGACGTATTTATGAACAGGGCAAAGAACGCCGCGTGGCTTAGCGTTTGCAACATCATCGCGACAATTATCCTGCTTTACGCGGCAAAGCTAGTCATAGCCCCGACGCGGCACGCGTTAGGGGGTATGATAGCGCTCCCCAGCTGGGGGCTATGGTTAATACTCCTGTCGGCGGTCGCACTCGTAATCCTGTCGGCAGTAGCGGGTAGTCGGATCGAGCGATACGCAAGACTACCCTGGCGCGCTTAAGTCATCACCTCCGCCGGCGCAGTAGTGCGCTCGCCTGATGCGCTCACCAACTGAAATGCCGGTCCCTAAAGACCCACTTCAAGACCCACTTTCGCCTACCGGAAAAGCTCCGCAATCCGCTCCCCCACAACATACTCCTCGCCCTCGCTCATCCCGAACGTATGGATTGTGATGCAATCCTCCCAGTCGCGCACCCGCGTCCAGATAGGCGGGTCGCCGGCCTTCAACTTCTCCACCACATCCTGCGCCGTCATCCCGGTAACCGACTCGTCCACTCGCAGGTCAAGCCCGAAAGGCTGATGCCCGATGATATTGTCCAGCATCACCGCGCTCACGCCCTCAATCCCCTTCACCGCATCTATGATTACCTGTGTCCTGCGCTCCGTAATCGCGAGCCGCTCTTCGTGATTCATCGTCACCCAGCGCCGCGTTGCCGCCACCGCACCTATCATCTCCTGCCGGTCAATCTTCTGCGGCCTGCCCACTCCACGCACCCGCCGCCCCTCGTATGACGCAAACGCCTGGTAGCTCAGCTTGCGAATCATGTCCTCAGTACCTAGCGCAAGCCCCACCGACTGCGGCGCGCCCATATACTTCGCCGCGATACACTGGAAGTCCGCCCCCATACGCACATACTTGCCGAAGTTTTCCAGCGGGTATATCTGCCCTGCCGCGTCCACCGTAACCGGCACTCCGTGAGCGTGCGCTATCTCGATCGTATCCTCCAGCGACAGCGCATCCGGATCCGGCGTCTGCTCCACCGCGTAGTAATGCACGCCCGCCGTATTCGGCCCTATGGCGTTCTCAAGGTCCTCGCGGGTCGTCCGTTCATCCGTCCCGAAGTCCACCAGCTTAGCCCCCGCAAGCTCCAGGCACCTGTCGTACCAGTAGTGCATCACATACCGTTGCCGTCGCTGTATCAGGATTTCGTTCTTCATACCCGTCGTGTCCGGCAGCTGCTGTATCTTGTCGTCGTCATCCCCCGCCATCAGCGCAGCCGTCGCCAATGTCAGCGCAGACCCGGCGCCCGACGTAATGTACGCCGCCGGCACATCCACCATATCGGCGATCGCCTGCCCCGCTCGCTCCTGAAGGTCCATCAGCGGAATATACGCTGCATCCGCCTTGTCCATCGCCTCGCGCACCTCGGGTGCAGGCGTAGAGCCGCCCAGCATCGTGACGCTGCCGATAGCGTTTATCACCGGAGTCGCGCCCAGCTCTTTGTAAATCTCAGCCCAATTGGAATCTGCCATCTAACTTTCTCCTATATCTTCGCGCTCTCGAAAATATCGCCCACTTTGATGTTAAGCCCATGAAGCAGCGGAGATTCAAATGTATCTCCTTCACCGTACACGCCTATTACCGCAAACTTCTCACAATCCGAAACATTGACTTCGATTGTCCTCGCCTCAATATCCGCAATCACGTGCAGTTCTCCCAGAAAGCCTTGGTGATCGGGCACGGGTGCAGGAACCATGTAGAGTTCTCCGTCTATAAGCTCGTAGCGATCGTCCGACTCCGGCAGGTTGAGATGATCCTGATATGTCAGCCGAGCCTTCGTATTGGTTATCATCGCTCCCTCTCTAGCTCAGAAACTGAAACCCGCCGTTGCTGTCATATTCGCGAGTGCTGTACACGCCGAGGTCGCGCCCCTGATGCACGTGTATGATGACCTCCTGCCTCACGATCCCTGCCGCCTCCAACAGCTCGTTATCCACCATTTCGATTAGGTCATGCATGTCGTTCTCAGTCAGGCTCTCGTCAACGTTCAGCGTCGCATGCACAATCACATCCGCGAAATGCACATCCAGCCGTCCCACATTCCTGCCTCCGTCAAGCACTGTATAGCACTCCGAATACGGAGTACGGCACTCGCGCTCAAAATCATACTCTGCCACCGACTAATCCCCCCATCCTATCTATACACCGATGTTATCCATACTACTCTCGGATGTGCCCATCTCCAAGCACAGTCCACTTGTACGATGTCAGCTCTTTCAATCCCATCGGTCCCCGCGCATGCATCTTATCCGTGCTGATCGCCACCTCAGCCCCAAGCCCGAACTGCCCGCCATCGTTGAATCGTGTCGAAGCGTTCACGAACACCGCTCCTGCGTCCACCTCGTCCAGAAAGCGCATCGCAACCGCGTAGTCCTCGGTAACGATCGCTTCCGAATGACCGGAGCCGTACACTTCGATATGCTCCAACGCCTCGTCCAGCGAATCCACCACACGCACTCCCGCCGTCAGCGACAAGTGCTCCGTCATCCAGTCCTCCTCGGAAACAGGGACGGCACGAGCTCCATTCGCGGCGCCCAGCAAGCTCAACGCCCTTCTATCGCAGCGCATCTCCACACCCACATCCTTCCACCGTTTCGCCAGCGCCGGCAGAAACGCCTGCGCCTGCGCCGAATGCACTATCACCGTGTCCAGCGCATTGCACACAGACGGGCGCGACACCTTCGCGTTGTTCACAATTTCTAGCGCCATATCAACGTCTGCCTGCCTGTCCACATAAGTATGGCACACCCCAACGCCGCCTGTAATCGCCGGTATCGTCGCCTCCGCAGCCACTCGGTTGATAAGCGCCTGACTCCCGCGCGGTATCAGCAGGTCTATGATGCCCTTAGCAGTCAGCATCCGTCCCACAACCGCACGGTCCGTCGTCTCCATCACCTGCACGGCATTCTCAGGAATGCCCGCGTCCGCTATCGAGTCCTTGACGAGCGAAGCAAGCGCCATATTAGAGTTAATGGCATCGCTGCCGCCGCGCAGAATGATGGCATTTCCTGATTTCAAGCACAGCGAGCTTATGTCGATGGTAACATTCGGCCTGCTCTCGTACACTGCGCCTATAACACCCAAGGGCACCCGCCGTTTGCCCACCGTCATGCCGTTCGGCATGTTCCGCATATCGATCATCTCGCCTACCGGGTCCGGCAGCGCCGCAATACCCCGCACATCGTTCGCAAGCCCCTCAATGCGCTCAGGGGTCAGCAGCAGTCTATCGAGAAAATAATCTTCAAGCCCGCGCTCTCTGCCATTCGAGACGTCCTGTTCGTTCGCCGCGAGAATCTCCTCTTCCCGAGCCTTCAGCCCGTCCGCGACCTTGTGCAGCGCGGCGTTCTTTACATCCGAGCTGATATTCGCCAGCTTCCGAGCCGCCCTTCTGGCTGCCTTTCCCTTCTGCTCAAGCTCATCCTCCACCGCCGTTCCATTCTGTCTATCCTGTGCATCCATGTCAGCCCTCATATTCTCAAACAATCACCATGTTGTTCCTATGCACAACCTCGTCTCCGTATGTAAGACCAAGAATGTCCGCGATATGCCGCGAATGCTTGCCCTTAATCTCAGAAACCTCCGCCGCGCTGTAGTTCGTGATCCCCATCCCAATCTGCACGCTCTCACCGTTCACGATGGACACCAAGTCCCCGCGCCTGAACAAGCCATTCGCCGTTACGATTCCGGCAGGCAGCAGGCTTCCATTACGCCGCTGCAACACGCGCGCCGCCCCGTCGTCGATACCTATTTCACCTTTTATCGATAGCCCACTCAACATCCACCGCTTGCGGCTCTCCAACCCGCCCCCCCTCGCCGGGAAGAAAGTGCCTAGATGTTCGCCATTCGCGATGCGCTCGATAACATTTGGCGTCCTGCCGTTAGATATGAACACATCGACGCCGGAATTCGCAGCCATCCTGGCAGCCTGTAATTTCGTCCTCATGCCGCCCCGTCCCAGCGCATCCGGTGAAGGACCTCCAAGACTTCTTACTTCCTCCTCCGTAACCCGCTCCACCAACGGAATCAGGCGCGCATCGGGGTCGATGCTGGGATCGGCAGTGTACAGCCCGCCAACGCTTCCCACAATGACAAGCAGGTCCGCGTCCACCAGGTTCGCCACCAATGCCGACAGCCTGTCGTTGTCGCCGAAAACCTCGCCCGTCAACTCCTCAATGGCGACCACATCATTCTCGTTGATAATGGGCACAACCCGCCGTCGGGCAAGCTCCATCAGCGCGTTCCGAATGTTGATATACCCCAGACGGTCCGATATATCCCGCTGCGAAATCAGCCCCTGCGCTATCGGAATCTGCTGCCAGCTGAACAGCTGCTCGTAGGTGTGCATCAGATGACTCTGACCGACAGCGGCAAGCGCCTGTTTCAGCGGTAGGTTGCTCTCCTCATCCGACACGCCCAGCACACGCCGACCGGCAGCCACTGCGCCCGACGACACCAGCAGCATCTCGCTGCCCCGCGAGTGCAGCCGCGCAATCTGACCCACCAGCGCCGCCATCACCTCTATGTCGATATGTTCCCCACCGCCCGTGAGCAGCGCCGTCCCCGCCTTAACCACAATGCGGCTGCCGGCGGCACAGCCCGTCCACTTCGAGGACGTGGTCGCGGTGGATTCTTGGGATTTCAGCATAATCACTCGGCGGCAGTCAACTATGGTAAATGCAGGCAGTTAAGATTCGGGCGCACGTTAGCCTCGTGCCATTATACCAGCATCCGTCATACGGAAATTGTACTCTACACATCGAACGGACGAAGTGCCTAGACTCCAAGCGCTTCAAAGACGGGCACGCAAGGACGTGAAGTCAATGACAACCCGGCAGACTAGATGGCGCTCACCAGCTCCGCCCACAACTCCGTAACCGCGTCGCCATCGACACCCATAGCCACCGACACATTCGGAGCGGTCGTCGAGTTCTTCCGCATATCCGCCACGGTCTGCCCTCGCGCGAACTCCCCTTGTGTCTCCACACGCACATACAGATCTCGCATCTCGAACAGCTCCGGCGCAATCGCGTACGCCATCGGGCTAACATCCGAATACTGCACCCCGTCCGGATTATACAGACGGTTATCCTTCAAATACGCTTGGTTGATGAACCGCGTCGCAGCCTCCAGCATCTTGGACGCGGGCGTTCCCGTCTTCCACACACGCCGCTGCTGCGCCCCAGAAATCTCGACCATGTTGCACACATCCAGTCCCACCTGCGTAACCCGCGCGCCCGAGCGATACACAGCATCCGCCGCCTCCGGATCTCCCGCGATGTTCGCAGTCGCAACCGGCGTAACGTTCCCCGGCTGATACAGCGCTCCGCCCATCACTACAATCTCCTTCACGCACTCCGCAAAGCGCGGCTCGATGCTCACCGCGAGCGCCACATTCGTCTGCCGACCTATAGCCATCAGTGTCAGTTCGCCCGGAGCGCCCAGCACACGCTCGATCAGCTCCGGCACCGCATGCCGCTCCTGAACTCCAGTAGTCGGCAACGGCAAGTCGATATTCCCGATTCCGTCATCCCCGTGGATATGTGGCGCATAAGTTGGCACATGGTAAGTCAGCGTCCTGCCCGCTCCCTCATACACCGGAATATCGGTGCGCTCGGCTGCCTCCAGAATCCGCAGCGTATTCAGCGTGCACTGCTCTACCGAGGCATTCCCATGCACGGTCGTGATAGCCTCAACCTGCAGCCTGTCGCTCGCCAGCGCCATCAGGATCGCCGCCGTGTCATCAATCCCCGGGTCCGCGTCAATGATCACCCGCTTAACATGCGCCATCTGACAGCCTCATCCTTTTCATACCGTATATCTCATACCGTATATCCTGTCGGTACCCTCTCTCACGGCGCCTCTCTCACGGCGCCTCTCTCACGGCGCCTCTCTCACGGCGTCTCTCTCACGGCGTCTCCTCGTACTCCACGCCCTCCGGCATCTGACCCTTCGGCAAGAAGAATTCGAACTGGTGCCTATCTCCATAGCCCTCTATGAACCCCGGCGACACGCCCTCAGAGTGCAGCGCCGCCGAAACAATGGTCTTGTTGAACAGATGCACCGTATCCGCCGCGAGGTACTCGTCCACCGGCATCCACAGCGCCGCCTCCAGTTCCTCCTCCTGCATCGTAATCTCCGTGCTCAACGGCGACAGCCTGCACACAAAATAGATGTCCGATTTTCCATAGCGATACCCATGCCAGTGCCGCATGCACACCACCGCCTCGAACCGCGTCCGCACGCCCGTCTCCTCCAGCACCTCGCGCACTACGCCCTCCGCCAGATGCTCTCCCTGCACCAGCGCGCCGCCCGGCAGCTTGTACGAAGGTCCCCTGCGAGGTCGTATCTGATGCCGCTCCGACACCACAAGCAGTTGCCTATCCTCGCTGATTACCACGCCCCCCGCTCCGATGTAGTGCGTGGCGTGCGGCGGAATGTACGCGCCCTTCTCAATCTGCAGCGTCATCATCACGTAATCCTCGGCCGCGTGATGATAGC
>JAGGDZ010000339.1 GCA_024648655.1 Chloroflexota bacterium
GAGCATCAGCACAAGAGCAAGCGCCGCGATTGGTATAGACCAAATCTTTCTACTAGTTTTCACTCCGTCCTCCTAGTTATTCTTAGCTTCCGATCCTACGATTCGATGTTTTTGTTTACGGTTTCTTCAATCCGTTTGTCCTCCGGCATCCGCGTTGTTGTCATCAGTACTGCGGACTGTCGGGGGACTTCGCTACGAAAAGTTAATTTGCCGGTGTGGGTTGTATCCTCCTTGCCCCCTCTTCCCCCCTTGCGGGGAAGGCTCGTTATTAGTGAACTATGTGAACTATCAGGTGAATTCTTGATGAACTCTTGTCGTCGATCCCGCGTGTGCGGGAGTGGGTTTTCCTCTGTCGGTTTCCGTTGCGGTCTTCGCTACGGTTTTCGTTAAGGGGGCAATGCCGCGCAATAGCGCAGTTTGCCCATCAGATACTTGGAAAAGATACGCCTGCCGCGACTTGATGTCAACGAAGAATAGGCGCTCTTTTCGTGCCTTTTGCTGAACTCCGGACTAGACAAGGGCCAGAGTCAGTCTAAAACACCTCCTCGCAAAGTTCCAATTGACGGCATTTATTATGGTATATACGATGTTCGTTCTCGGATTTGTCGTGTGCGGCATGGCATGCCGAGCGCTTGCGCGCAATCACACGAACTTCATCCTACGCCAGTTGTATTACGGGAGTGTTACGGATAGCGTGACGGATAGCGTGACGGATCATAATTTCGGGATGGTTTGGGCGTGCGGAGCCTTCAAGTCGGCATTAGCAGGAAAGTGCGTCCGTCTGATAGGCTATTCTGATAGGCTATAAGGACATTTCATAAAGGAGCGACGGACGAATGGACATATCATGGCTTGGCAATTCGGCGGTCCGCATCCAGTCGGGGCAGACGGCGGTGGTGAGCGACCCGTATCAGGCGGGCGCGGGACGTGCAATGCCGGACACGAGCGCGGACATCGTAACGATCAGCCTTGACGACGCGCGCCACGCGAGCGCGAGTGTGGTGGGCGGCAGCCCGCGCGTGCTGCACGGTCCCGGCGACTACGAGATAGCGAACTTCTATATCAGCGGCATGGGAACGCCCGTCATGCCGCCATCGGGCGACGAGCC
>JAGGDZ010000137.1 GCA_024648655.1 Chloroflexota bacterium
CATCGGCTGTGTCTCATAAGACAGCCATACACACGAAATGAAAGCGATTGGACGGAGGTCGGACTTGGCAGACTCCAATATCGTGATTTACACGCACCCTACGTGCGAAATCTGCGTAACCGTCAAGATGGAACTTGACGAGCAAGGCAAGGAATATGAAGAGATAGACCTAGCCGAGCATCCTGAAAGGTGGTCAGAAGTCGAGGCGCTCGCGGACGGCGACAGAATCACCCCCGTAACCGTGGAAGACGGCGAAGTTACGATAGGTTACCACGGCATTGGCTGCATGTTCTACGACTAGCGCTCGCGCAGTCACCAAAACATAGCGTCAGGAAACATCGTGGGCGCGCATAAGGCAAACCCAACGGTGCGGCGTTCCTCGAATATCATCGCTTCCTCAGTGTTTTCGTTCTTTGTGGCTCGTTAGCAGAGGCATGTTAGCAGAAGAACATTGCCGTTAATATAATTTGGTGAACTTCTAGCCAACTACCGAGTGTGGAAACCGTCCTTTCGTTAAGAGATATGCAAAAGTCCCGCTTCCTGCCCTTCCGTCTTTCCCTGTAGCCTGTCCCTGCACAGGCAAGGAGCGAGATACCAGAACCTGTCTGCTCAAATGGCGCTTGAACTATCTGCATATTTCTTCTCTCGTTGTGCATGGCTTGACCACATGTCTGTTAGAGCGTAGGCTTGGCATTGAGTAAAGACGCGCATATCATGGCGCTTATGTACAATATAGAGAGGATGCAATGCAGTTCGGTTCGTTCATGGAGTTCCATCGCCGCGAAGGCAGCACCCAGTCGGACGCCTTCCGCGAGGCGTTCGCGCATATAGAACTTGCGGAGAACCTTGGATTGGATGCGGTCTGGCTTGCGGAATCGCACTTCAACCCTGCGCGCTCCGTGCTCTCGTCACCACACGCAATCGCGGCGGCAATCGCGGCGAGGACGAAACACCTCAGAGTAGGTACTGCGGTCAGCGTGCTGCCGCTAGGTAACCCACTTCGCACTGCGGAAGAAGCCGCAACGATTGACCACATCAGCGAAGGTCGCTTCGATTTCGGCGTAGGTCGCAGCGGTTTGCCCGGATCCTACGAGGGTTACAACATCCCGTACTCGGAGAGCCGGGAACGCTTCTACGAGTACCTGGAAATTATTCTCAAGGCATGGCGCGAAGAGCGATTCAGCTATAAGGGAAATTTCTACACATACACTGACGTCTGTCTTGTGCCAAAGCCTTACCAGAATCCTCACCCGCCCATCCGCATTGCTGCGACCACCTCTGACACCTTTCCCGTTCTGGGTGAAATGGGCTTTCCCGTGTTCGTGGGCGTTCGTGGGTTAAGCCTCGACGCAGTAGGCGAGCAGGTAGAAAGCTACCGCACGGCATGGACGACGGCGTGCAACGAGGGAGACATCGATGTGTCGCTGCGCGTGCCTGTCTATGTCGGCGAGACGGAGGAAGACGCGCTGACCGTGCCGGAAGAGAGCTTCATGCGACAGTTCAGGCGTCTGGGTGGACAGCTCTCGGCATCCGCCTCACGTGCTGGCGCGGACCCCGGCGAAGAGCGGGCAGAACGCGGAGCGCAACTCGCCACGCTTGAGTGGGAGCGGGATGTCATTGGGCAGAAGGCGGCTGTCGGCACACCTGAAATGGTGGTTGACCAGCTGCGCTCAATGAAGGAAACGCTCAGCTTGACTGGCATCGTCGCGGAGTTCAATGCCGGCGAACTCATCTCTGAGTCCGAAATTGCGAACTCTTTACGGCTTTTCTGCGAAGAAGTCATACCTGCGTTCAAATGACTTACTCACCACTGGCGCCGCAAGCAAATTACTCTTACAAGCGCAATAGTGCTATAATGCGTCAAGTAAACCTACAACTTACAGCAAAACGATTGGAAGAGAGACTTTGGTTGAAGCAAACGTTGCAGTCCTAATTGACTACGAAAATGTCGGGCTGGATGCTATCCAGCACCTTCTCGACCAACTTTCCGATGTGGGCCGCGTGATAATCCGCCGAGCATACGGCGACTGGTCCGTGCAGCGGGGCAAGCAGGACCAACTTCTTGAACTTGGCATCGAGCCTATTCACCAGTACCACTCCAACAAGTCCGGGAAAAACTCCAGCGATATCCGCCTTGCGATCGAGGCGGTGGACTTGTTGTTCAACTCCCCGATAGACACGTTCGTTATCGTATCTTCAGACAGCGACTTCGTGCCTCTGGTTGGCAAGTTGCGGTCATCTGGCAAGAGCGTGATCGTCGCCGGTAGGCGGGAGGCAACATCCCCTACGCTCATCAAGAGTTGCGACCGTTATATATTCCTCGATACCGAGAAGAGAGTCCAGCCGTCTTCTTCATCACATTCCCGCCGCAAAACGAGTCGGCGTAACGGCAACCAAGCGGCTCAGACGGCATCTGCGGAGGCAGACGCCAAGTCGCTCTTGCTCCGTGCAATGGACGTGTCGATGGACGAAGTCGGTGAAGTTGTCGGGTCGAAACTCTACCAGACGATGCGGCGAATCGAGCCAAGCTTCAACTTCAGGGACCTGAAATTCCGGCTGTTCACGCAGTTCCTTGAAGCCCACACGGATGTCATCGAGGTTACCCGTCCGAAAGACGGCGGTGGCGATGTGGTGGTTCAGCTTATCGGGCGAGATCAAATTACGCCCCCACCTGTGCGTGCGGACAACGAAAATCGGGCAGCTCGGCTCATAGATCCTAGGGACATCACACAGGACGTCAACGAGCAACCGAAAGAGGACGACAAGTCCAAGGCAAGGAGCAGCCGGGCGCAGTCCAAACAGCCCAACCGAAGGCAAACCGGCACAAGAGTGCAGTCAAGACGGCGCCTGCTTGGGTCCACAAGACCTCAGGCTGACGAACCTGAAGTGAAGAAGACCAGCGATGATCTAAACCGGGACAATCTCGACGAAACCGTCGCCATCGAAGCCGTCGCAGCCACGAACGAGTCCCAGAAGTCTGAGAAGGCTGCGGCAAAATCCTCCGGCCAGGAGTCGGAACAAGATACGCGATCAGGCGGAGACACTAATGGCATCGTAGCAAACGTCAGTTGGGAAGTGGCGGTTGACGCAGCGTGGGCGAAGAGAGACTCTGACAAGATTGCCGGTCGATCCGCCGCCTCCGACGCCGCTAAGATTCTCGGCACTTCCAGATTGAGCGATTCTGAGTACCCCACGCTGGCAAAATTGCTGAACGCAAGCACTTTGCTGCAGTTGAACTGGCGGAGAGAAGGCAACGCAATCTTCCGGAAGTAGCCGATAGTGAACCCGCGCCGGTGCCTAAGCGCTTTTCGTTGAATGGGACACCGCTTCAATGCTGTTAGCCCTCGACATTGGCAACACCAACATCACGCTGGGCGTGTTCGCCGGTGAGCGGCTTGCCGCAACCTGGAGACTGTCAACCGACCACGCCAAGATGCCGGACGAGTACAGTGTAACGCTGACTCAACTGCTGCGCCTGCGGGGATTGACGGTGAACGATGTCGATTCCGTCGCGCTCTGTAGCGTCGTTCCTCCACTCACACCCACATTCGTCGAACTGTGCAGAGGTTTTTTGGGCTTGGAGCCTCTCGTAGTCGGAGCCGGAACACGCACAGGAATACGCATCCTATACGACAACCCGCGCGATGTTGGCGCAGACCGCATCGTTGACGCAGCAGCCGCGATGAAACTCTACGGCGGGCCAGTGATTGTCGTTGACATGGGAACCGCAACAGTTTTCGACGCTGTAACGGCTGACGGCGATTACCTAGGCGGCGCAATCGTGACAGGAATGACCATCGCACACGACGCGCTATTCAGCAATACCTCGCAGCTTCGACGCGTGGAGCTGGTCAGCCCGGAAACGGCAATAGGCAGGAATACCATCCATGCCATTCAATCCGGAATCGTACTGGGCTATGCTGACCTCGTTCGCGGGATGGTGGCGCGTTTCGACCGAGAACTTGGCGGCGGTGCGAAGGTTGTCGCAACGGGCGGTATGGCGCACATCATCGAAAAGGAGGCAGGCGTGTTCGACGACGTTAACCCTGACCTCACTCTGACCGGACTGCGCCTCATTCACGAAATGGCGAAATAGCTCGCAAGACATACTAGTGCACATAAAAGGTACAAGATGTCCGACCCTCTGGAAAATAGCAGAATCGCGCTCGGTGTAACGGGTAGTATCGCCTGTTACAAAGCGGTTGACCTTGCCAGTAAGCTGAAACAAGCAGGTGCGCTCGTAGATGTCATTATGACTCGCGAGGCGTGCAACTTCCTCACTCCCCTGACCTTCCAGAGTATCACGCACCGTCCTGTGGTTACGGATGTTTTCGATCCACAGTCCGAGTTGAGAATCGACCATGTGGCGATTGCCGAACGCGCAGATGCAGTAATCGTAGCCCCTGCCACAGCGAACACGATCGCGAAGATAACGCACGGATTCGCGGATGACGCCCTGACCACGACTATATTGGCAACGCAGGCGCCACTGATTATCGCTCCCGCAATGGACGCGCACATGTACGACAACGTTACTACCCAACAGAACGTGTCCAGGCTCCGCTCACGTGGAGTCATCATCGCCGGACCGGCGAGCGGAAGGCTTGCCTCCGGGTTAGTTGGGAAGGGCCGCCTGATAGAAACACTGGATTTACTCGGATGCCTGCGCCGTACTCTAGGACGCAGTGGCGACTTAGCGGGACGCAAAATTGTGGTGAGCGCGGGTGGCACCCAAGAGCCGATAGACCCCGTGCGCGTCATCGCTAACCATTCGTCCGGCAAGATGGGCTTCGCAGTCGCGGAGGCGGCCAGAGACAGGGGCGCCTCCGTGTCCATTGTGTCCGCGCCGACTGCCCTC
>JAGGDZ010000329.1 GCA_024648655.1 Chloroflexota bacterium
GTCAACCTCGTGAAACCCGGGGATATGCCGGTCGCGAGTGTTGCGCCCGGCGCCGATAAGCCCGATTCGTATGCCTTCGTCAGCCATGTTGTTTCTCCATTCACGAATTTACGCTGGCAGCGCTAATGAATAACGCTGTGCGCCGTGTCTCGTTTGCGCTGCGCTACAGCATCAAATTATCGGCGGGAGCCAGAAGTTGCCCTTGCGGGTCTACCACCAAGGCAGCTCCTTCCAGGGTGTATGCGCCTAAGAGAGGCGATGTGTCCTCTTCGCCGAACACAACGATTGTATACGTTTCCTCTCCGGCAACTCGAACAATGGCCGGCCCAGTTTCGCGCTCGACAATTCTCCCATCGCCCAACCTGAACCGCCTGCGCCGGTTGGGAACTACACCGATGCGGCGGAGCTGACTGGCCGGCAGCTTGGTATAGAAGGCTCCAGTGTCCACCATCGCATCTACGGTCTCGAAGGCGCTGCCGTCCATGCTGCCGACCTCTATCGGCCAGTAGAAGGTTCCCATGGTCGTTCCTCGCTTTCCCAAGATTACTTCAGCCTGCCCGTCCGGAGAATCAGCCGTTCCTCAACTGGGTCTACTAGAAGCAGAAACTCTTGTAGCGTGTTGGCTCCGAGCAAGGCTTCGGTATCGTCGCGGCCGAATGCCACGCTGGAGGCCCTGTCGCGGCCATTGATAGTCATCCAAGCCACTCCCACGTCAAACTCGATGACGCTGCCGTCCGCTTGCTCAAATCCCACACGCTCCAGCCGCCAAATTCCCAGCCGTTCCAACATACTCTGAGGGAGCACCGAGTATGACGCGCCGGTGTCTACCATTGCAGACACCGTTTCCATCCGCTCCCTGTCCACGCTCCATACCCCGACGTCCCAAAAGAACTCTCCCATAACTCCCCTCCTTGTACTGTACCTGCTATGCCCTGCCTGCCTGTTTTGGAAGCAGGGCATAGCTTGCGGCAATCCAGTTACAGCGGCAACGCCACCGCCTGCCCCGTCTGCGCGCTGCGCGTCACGGCCTCGGTGAACTCCATGTACTGCACGCCGATGTCGAAGGGAGTGTGAGTCACGGCTTCCACGCCGCGTATGGCGTTGATGAACTCCTCTTCCACCCGCCACT
>JAGGDZ010000388.1 GCA_024648655.1 Chloroflexota bacterium
CCCCTGCAATAGGCAGGGGACGGGGCTTTATCTGCTTTGGATTAGATCATAGAGTAGCTTTGTCCTCCGTCAACGACGATGCAGGACCCGGTGATTAGGTCGGCGCGCTGGGATGCGAGGAAGGCTACGAGGTCGCCGACGGGTTCGGGCCATCCGAACCTTCCAAGTGGTAGGTTGCGAGAGATGAAGTCTTCAACGACTTCGGGCGGATTCTCGTTCTGGAAGCGTTCCCATGAGCCTTCGGGGTGAGAGATAGAGCCTGGTGCGATGCTGTTGACGAGAACACCATCGGTAACTAGGCTGAGGGCGGCGTGCTTCGTTGCGCTGATGAGGGCTGATTTCGCTGCCATGTAGGACAGGTTGCCTCCGTATTCCCTGCCATAAATGGAGGCGATGTTGATGATGCGGCCCCACTTCTGCTGCCGCATGTAGGGAATGACCTCGCGCATGAGCTGGTAACCGCCGAATAGATTCAGGTCAAAGGCTGCTTTGAAGTCTTCGAGTGGCAGGTCGGCGATGTCCTGGCGAGCGCGAGAGCCGCCCGCATTGTTGACGAGAATGTCGATTGGGCCGATGCCGTCAACTACTGCCTGATTGAGGGCGGGCATGGCTTCCGCATCCGTGACGTCGGCGACAATGCCCTGCGCGCGGACTCCGAGCGCTTCAAGCTCGGCGACTGTGCCGTCCAGCGTAGATTGGGTTCGACCGCATATTGCGACGTTGACGCCTTCGCGAGCGAGCGAGAGCGCGGCGACTTTACCTAGTCCGCGACTGCCGCCGGTAACGAGCGCGACCTTGCCTTGTATTCCGAGGTCCATATCAAATGCCTCTATATGAGATTGCGCATTTGTAGTATGCGCGGCACAAGGCTATCATGGGGAGTGCGCGTTGTGTAGTGGCTTAGGCGCAAGTTCAGCCGTCAGTTGCTATGGGACGGGAGTGGGCACAATGGTATAGTCACAGATTGGTGTGCGCTTGGGGCGAGTGGTTATTCTCTCATCGAAATCCTATGACACGCACGAATGTTTGGCTTTTCGAAGGGGAGTT
>JAGGDZ010000316.1 GCA_024648655.1 Chloroflexota bacterium
AGTTTTATTATGAGCATGGCGAGTGCCTCCTTGAACTGGTATGGTTGTACTTCCAATTCTACGGGCCGCTCGCCTTTTTTCAATCAACTCCCTCTTTCAACACTTTCTGCAACAGTGCCGCCCTGGGGGTAAGTGTGGACAGGCACAGCACATTTGGCTATAATTGCAGGACGTGAAAAGCCGACAGCGCTTGCCGAGGTGGTGGAATTGGTAGACACGCAGCGTTGAGGGCGCTGTGGCCGCAAGGCTGTAAGAGTTCGAATCTCTTCCTCGGCACCAAAATATAACATAAGGCGACGTAGCCAAGTGGTTAAGGCGGGGGTCTGCAAAACCCCTATCGGCGGTTCGAATCCGCCCGTCGCCTCCATAGCAATTCAATAAAGCCCGCGAACTTTCGCGGGCTTTGTTTTTGTATCGGCTGAGCTACTTCCACTTTGTTATAATTGTCGCAGGCTTTGTGCAGTCTCATTTTCAGTAGCAAAGGTTGAAAGCATCGTGTCAGACAGCAACGCATCGACAGTAGATTTGGACGCGCTGGCTTCGCTCGCCAAAAGGCGCGGGTTCATATTCCAGAGCAGCGAGATATACGGCGGTATCGCCAGCACCTGGGACTACGGACCCTTGGGCGCGGAACTCAAGCGCAACATCAAGGACGCATGGTGGCGCAAGTTCGTCTGGGAGCGCGACGATATGGTGGGTTTGGACTCGTCCATTCTGATGAACCCTGAAGTTTGGCGCGCCAGCGGACATGTCGATAGCTTCACCGACCCTCTGGTGGACTGCCGAGAGTGCCGCCAGCGCTGGCGGGAGGACCATCTCGAGGAGCGCAACTGCCCGGATTGCGGCGGCGCACTAACCGAGGCGCGCAACTTCAATCTGATGTTCAAGACATTCATAGGGCCTGTGGAAGACGATACGTCAGTAGCGTTTCTGCGGCCTGAGACGGCGCAGGGCATATTCGTGAACTTCGAGAATGTCCTTAATTCGTCTCGCAAGCGGCTGCCCTTCGGCATAGCGCAAATCGGCAAGGCGTTTCGCAACGAGATTACGACTGGCGGCTTCATCTTCCGCACACGCGAGTTTGAGATAATGGAAATCGAGTATTTCGTGGAGCCGGGCACCGATGAGGAGATTCACGAGCAGTGGATTCAGGACTGCTTGGCATGGTACACCGATCTGGGAGTGAGCAAGAAGCGCCTGCGCGTGCGCCCACACGACGCGGATGAGCTTTCCCACTACGCAAAGGCTACCTACGACATCGAGTACCTGTTTCCCTGGGGCTGGGGCGAGATTCAGGGCATCGCCAATCGCACAGACTTCGACCTGAAGGCACATTCGGAGCGCAGCGGGCATGGCTTGACCTACTTCGATCAGCCTTCCAACAGCCGCTTCACGCCCTATGTGGTCGAGCCGTCGGCAGGTGTTGATCGCGCCGCGATGACGTTCCTCGTGGATGCTTACACCGAAGAAGAAGCGCCCACTGCCAGCGGCGGCACACAGAAGCGGGTCGTTATGAAACTTCACCCAGCAATCGCGCCCGTTAAGGTGGCGATACTGCCGTTGAGTCGCAACGAGAGGCTTGTGCCGCTCGCGCGCGAGGTGTACGACAAGGTGCGCTCAAGCGGCGCGGTTGACGGCTTCGTTCAGTACGACGACGCGCAGAGCATCGGCAGGCGCTACCGCCGTCAGGACGAGATTGGCACGCCGCTGTGCATTACCGTTGATTTCGAATCGCTCGACGACAACGCCGTAACCATACGGGACAGGGACACGATGGAGCAGGCACGCATTCCGATTGCCCTGTTGGATGCGGAGCTGGGGAAGCGACTGCGGGTGTAGTCAAGTGGGCATAGACCACGCGAGCATGAGCCACAGGAGGTCGCAACGATGGCGCTCCCAACGTATAACGAAATCGAGCTTCCCCTTTTGTATGAACTCGAAATTGCTGGCGGCTCATCTACAACTTCGGCGATATATCAGAGGTTGTTATCCCACTTTCCATCGGTCACATCCGAAGACCTCAAATTAGCCATGCCCAGCGGCCCAAACCGATGGCAGAATATGGTGCAATGGACTAGAAATACGCTGTTGAAGAACGGAGAGATTGAGCCAGGTTCCGTATCCGGGTATGGCGTCTGGGCTATCTCCGAACTGGGCCGTGTCCGATTGGCACGTGAACGACACCTGCTACCACATGCAAGCATCGTCGAGCCGAGCAGTGTTCGGGACGCCGGCGTCGAGTACGAAGCCGAAGTATTGCGACAGCAGGAAATACGCGTGCAGGCGCAGAGCCAGCTCGTCAGCATCGGCAGCATCCTGCATAGATTTGCGCTCTCTGATTTTCGGCACGACGCATTCCAGTACGACGTCATCTGGAAACAAGGGCAGTTGATGCCCTTCCCCTCGCACTGCTTCGAAGTTAATGATATTGCAGGCATTTCTAGCGCATTGCCGAAATTGAAGTACGCATCAAACAGTTGGCACGCACGCCTGTTTCTCGTAGTGACTGACGAGGTGGAAACATACGTCGCACGCGAACGCCTTATGCCGCACTTCATCGGAGAGTATCAGACAATCGGCGCAGTCGCTAATATGCTCACCGCCGAAGATTTAGACGATCTGTACAGTGCCCTAAATCCCAGGAGAGAACTGCTGGGCGCTATGCTTTCCAACTGACCGGAGAGATGCCATTCTATGCGAATCCTGCACTTCGCCGACCTCCACATTGGGGTGGAGAACTACGGCAGAATCGACCCCAACACCGGCTTGTCCTCGCGGCTCGGCGACTTCCTCCGCACCTATGACGAACTGGTGGACTACGCAATTGACAGCGGTGTTGACCTCGTGCTCTTCTGCGGAGACGCTTATAAAAGCCGCGACCCTTCACAGACTCACCAGCGTGAGTTCGCCAGGCGCATCGCGCGACTGTCAGATGCCGGTATCCCGACGTTCCTGCTGGTGGGCAACCACGATACGCCGCAGGTCATGGCGCAGGCGACCGCGCTGGAAATCTTCCCCACGCTGAATGTGGCGGATGTTCATATCGGCGACAGATTGCAAACTTATGTCGTGGAAACACGGGACGGTCCTTTGCAAGTGGTCGCGCTGCCCTGGATAAAGCGCAGCGACTTCTTGGCGACCGGCGCGGCGCGCGGAATGACCCATGGCGAGATTAACGAAGCAATCGAGCAAGGCATATCCAGGGCAATTCAGGCACAGGTAGAATCACTGAACACTTGCATCCCGGCGGTGCTGGCAGGGCACGTAACCATCAGCCAATCGACGCTGGCGTCTGAACAGACTATGATGCTTGGACATGATCACGTGCTGATGAGCAGCAATGTGGCGCTGCCGCAATTCGAGTATGTTGCGCTGGGGCACATCCACCGCCACCAGGTGCTGAATCAAAACCCGTATGTCGTGTATGCGGGAAGCTTGCAACGTGTTGATTTCGGAGAAGAGAAGGACGACAAGGGATTCTGCGTAATAGACCTTGACCCTTCCCTGCCTCGAGGCTCACGCCTTACCGGCTTCGAATTCGTTACGAATGGTGCGCGCAGATTCCTCACGATTGATGTGAAAATCGATCCAGACGACGATGACCCGACTGCAACCGTCATCGAGGCGATTGAATCGGAAGACCTGTCTGAGGCAATTGTGCGGCTGCGGCTTTCACTTCCTGCCGAACTCGAAGCCCTGCTGATCGAAGGCAGCATCAGGGATGCGCTCGGACCGGCGCATTACATTGCATCAATCTCAAAGGATGTTGCCGACAGAGTAAGGACGCGACTTCAGAACGCGAACGCGCGCGGCTTGTCTCCTCAGGATGCGCTGCGCCTGTACTTGGACACACGCAATGTACCCGACGACCGCGCCGACGTGCTGATGAAGTATGCTGACGAACTCATTGCGGAGCGTGAGTGAGCTTTGTATGCCAAGCAGCAGAATCGTAGCGGGAAACGCAGCATCTTATCTGTAAACGGAGATGATTCAATGAAGCGTGTGGAGGGGAAGCAATGAAGATAATGTCCGCGATGCCTGCCGTCAGACCGTCCTTGATCATACGGAACCGACTCGCCCTGCCGTGGTTGATGTGCCTGCCGTTACTGTTGATAGTGGCGGCATGTTCCCAGCAGGGCGGACCGACCGACCCGGCTCCCGACTTCGAGCTGACACTTTACGGCACTGAAACCCGGCAAGCCGGAGAGACGTTGCGCCTTTCCGACCTTGAAGGCAAGCCCGTGGTGTTGAACTTCTGGTTCCCTTCCTGCCCGCCGTGCGTTGCCGAAATGCCTGAGTTCGAGCGAGTATTTCAGCAACACAGAGCTTACGACGTCGAATTTGTCGGCGTACAGCTCGTGGGAATAGACACAGCTGAGGACGGGCAGAATTTTGTGAATGAGGTAGGCGTAACATACGCGCTAGGTCCTGATGAGGACGACATCATCACAAAGTACAAGGTGAACGGTTTCCCGATGACAATCTTTATCGACAAGGAACAGAATATAGTGAGGCGGTGGCAGGGTGTTCTCAACGAAGAGAAGATGGAAGAGATTCTCGGCGAAATCCTGAATTAAAATTAAGGACACTTGGTAAGGACACTTGACTGATGTATAAGCCGCGGCGTCGCTGGCACTGATTCAGACTGGGCTATGAGTCTGACCGACACATTCCTGCTAATTGTACGGTGGCTACATCTTGTTTCTGCCGCCGCCTGGGTTGGCGGAAGCGTCTTTTATCTCATAGTTCTGCGACCTGCGCTTCACCGCTCCCCGGAGGGGTCGAGGCTGATCAACGCTGCTACTGCGACTGAATTTCGCGGGCTAGTCGAAACATGTGTCTATGTTCTGATTGCTACGGGTGTCATACTTACGCTGCATCGCCTGACACCCGGGGTGGTGGGAGCATCTTATGTCGCTGTGTTGGGAGCGAAGATTGCGCTGTCGGTGTGGATGTTTGCGCTGGCGTGGACTCGGCGCAGGCGCACATCGGTTACTGAGGCGTTCCGTGAGGAGCAAGCAACTCCGACAAGCGTCCTGGGCCGGGTACTGCGAGCTGTGTCCGGCTACAACACGATTGTCATCTTGGGGCTGGCAGTTTTCCTACTTTCAGACCTGCTGAAGACATTGTACGAGCTGGCACTGAGATAGACCAAGAGCGTCCATATGTGCGCTGATAAGCTACAATGCAGACGGAATGTAATGTGTGGAGGATTTTTGGATGCGAAGGAAGCTGATGGACATCCTTGTGTGTCCGACTTGCAAAGGGCAGCTGACCCTTGATGTCAAAGAAGAACTCGACGGAGAGATATTCGAGGGCAGCCTATCGTGCAAGTCCTGTGACGTAGTCTATCCCATAGAGAACACGATACCGAATATGCTGCCGCCATCCTTGCGGGATTAGGCGTGTGGCATAGCCCATGCCATCGGTTGCCTCTCGGCAATAGTGCGAAAGAAGGGTCAAATTCATCAACGGACTTGAACGCCTTATCGATCTTATTTTCAACTTGACGGCAATAGCGCTTGCTAAGCCAAACATAAGCAGCGGCTGATAGCCAGGCGCTCAAGCCGACACCTTCTTGACGGACTCACTCTTCGAAGAGGTCAACTTCCTTGCCGGGAATGCCTATCTGAATTTTAGCCATTGGATTGCACTGCCATTTTGGTATGCGATACAAGCATGTTAGGCGCAGTCATCCTGCAAGTCAGTTTGCCCGTGTCCTCGCAACTTCTACTATGCCGTCGTCCTGGCT
>JAGGDZ010000207.1 GCA_024648655.1 Chloroflexota bacterium
TGGTTGACGCAGTGGGTATGGAGTGGAGATGACGGACTGTCGCTGGGTGAGTTGGTGGCGGCGTAGTCGTCCGTGTCTGAAATCGTAGGCTGCCGTGTCTTTCTGGCTCCTTCCAAAACTCCACACCGCCTTTGGGGCGGTTACCCGAAAATCCCTATATGTGACATAAGTAAAGCGAATTGGTATGATCCTATCCGTACTGGACATTCTGTTTATTCCACGGAGGAACGCCAATGCCCACACTCCAAGAGCTATTCGCCCAAGTCGATGCCCAGCGAGACGAAATCATAGCTCTCGAACAAGCCCTTGTCCGAATCCCGTCCGTCAACACAGGATTCATGCCCACTGGCGACGAGACCCCGGTCTGCGAGTACATCCGCGACTGGCTTGATGAAGACGGCATTCAGTCCGAAATCCTCGGACGCACTCCCGAACGCGGCAACATCATTGCGCGCATCGAGGGTGCCAACTCTGACGCCGGTCTAATGTTCATGTCCCACACCGACGTCGTCCCCGTCGAAGAAGAGGAAAAGTGGCGCTTCCCTCCATTCAGCGCAACCATCGCCGACGGGCGCATCTACGGACGCGGCGCATCCGACTGCAAAGGACTGCTCACCGCGCAGCTCTACGCAATGCGCCTCTTAATACGCAACGGCATCCAGCTTGAGAACAGCCTGATCCTCTGCTCAGGCGCCGACGAAGAGCACGGAGGACGATATGGCTTCGGCTGGCTCGCTGATAACTATCCGGAGAAAATCCGAGCACCCTTCGCAGTGAACGAAGGCGGCGGCACCCCTATCGATTCCCCCAGCGGCCTCACATATCTACTTGGCACAGGCGAGAAAGGCCGCCTCCAGGTCGAAATCGAAGTGAAAGGCGTCAGTTCCCACGCGTCCGTTCCATGGCAGGGTACAAACGCCTTATACACGTTGCAGCGCGTCTTGCAGCGCATCGAAGCCTTCGAGCCTGAGCGCGACACATCCACGAGCCTGTTCGATCACCTCTCCGTCTTCGCCATCGAACACAAGCCATCGGCGGAAAACGTGGACGAAATCATCGCAGAAGTCGAGCCGGAAAACCCCCGTTTCGGCTCCATGATGCGCGCCTTGTCCCGTATGACCCTCACCCCCACGATGATTAGCGGCGGCATCAAGTCCAACAGCGTCCCTGAGTCTATCCGCCTCACCTGCGACGTCCGAACCCTACCGCACCAGAGCGACGAATACCTGCGCGAGCAGCTTGATGCCATCCTCGAAGGCATCCCCAACACCACATACGAGATAGACTACATGGCGGTCCCCAACTCATCGGACTTCGAGACCGATCTCGGCAGAAGCATCCAGCGGGCGACGGCCGCCGCGCTCGGCATCGACGACATCCAGTGGGTCCCCGCCATTAGCACGGGCTTCACCGACTCGCGCTTCACTCGCCCGCTTGGAACAATAACTTACGGCTTCAACGGCTCCCACCCCGACGACGACCCCATGCTCAGCCGTGCGCATGGCACGGACGAATCCATAGGCATCAGCAGTCTCATCAGCGGCACGAAGATAATGCTCGCCCTAGCCATCGACATCCTGGGCAGCAAGTAGATACATCTTCAATCCGCAACCAAACCTTATGCCTGAGGAACACATGGTCAAAATCCCAGTCGAGAGGACGCCATATCACCCCGTTGCTCTGCAATCGGATACGGGCGTGTTCGCCACGCTGCCGGAGTGGACACCGAGCGCTGCAGGCTGGGTACACGCCAGTGTGATTGATGCAGCTCGACTCATCGAGCCGGATGCAGCTAACTTCGCGGTTCGACTCACACAGATTCGATGATTAAGAACACCCGACGCCTACGCCTCCCAGTACCGTCCGTGCCGCTCCACGACATCCGCATTCAGCGCAGCGCCAAGTCCCACGCCGTCCGGCATCCAAAGCCGCCCATTCTCCACGCGCTCATGCGGCAGCACCAATTCCGCCCGCCAGTCCGCTTCATAGACCGCATGCTCAAGGTGTATCGCACCCGGCATCGCGGCAGTAGCGTGCCCGCCGCCTATCAGAGACACCGGTCCTGACGGGCTGTGCAGCGAAACGTCTCCGCCAGCCTCCATCGCCGCCAGTCCTGAAGCCCGCGCCTCAGCCAGCCCTCCGCAATGCTTCACATCTGGCATCACGACATTCAGCGCGCCATTCTTCACTACCGACCGGAAGAACTCGTGCCCGTACCCCGACTCGCCGCCCGCCGTTATCATCGACACTTCCTTAGCAATTACAGCCAGCCCTTCCGCGTCCTCTGTCGGCTCCACCGGCTCCTCGAACCAGCCGATGTCTGACTTCGCGAGCTGCTCGGCGACCAGTGCCGCCGTATGCCGCTCGAACCTGCTGTGGCAATCCACAAGCACCGTGATGTTCGGACCCACTGCCGCTCTCACCGCCGCCACGCGTTCTATTCCCACACGCGCATCGTCCAGAATCTTCTCCCGCGTGGAAGGCGGTCCCACCCCGTCGAACGGCGCGCACTTCACGATGCCGAACCCCTGCGACACCGCGTATTCCGCAGCCTTCCCGAACGACGCCGGCGACCTGTCGCGCGTCAGCAGATGCCTGTTGATATTCGCGTACAGCAATATGCTCTCTTGCGGAGCGCCGCCCAGCTCCTCGGTTAGCGTAACTCCCTGCCGCTGCGCCCGAAGATCGCTCACCACCGTCCGAATCCCGCTCACCGCCGTCGCCAGCGCCATGCTCCCCTGCATATCAGCTACCGTGAGCAAGAGCATCCCTTCCACATCCGACTCACCCTCAATATCGCGCCCTCTCAGCCGTCCAGCAAGCTCTATCGTCAGCCGCACTGCCTCCGCGGTATTCGCGCCACAGGTAATCTCTGCGACCGCACACAGCCCGTCCACGTCATATATCTCCGCAAACGTCCACGTCGTCGCCTCCGACGCCACGACTTCCGCAAACCGCACCTTGTCAATCTTCACTTTCTCGCCCAAGCTGAGCCTCCTTATTGCCGAACCGTTA
>JAGGDZ010000421.1 GCA_024648655.1 Chloroflexota bacterium
AGTCGAGGTAGTTGGTCGGCTCATCGAGGATGAGAAAGTCGGGGTCGGATAAGAGCGCCCGAGCGAGCGCGGCGCGTGTGCGCTCACCGCCGCTGGCGTCGGAAGCGGCGGTTGCCAGGGTCTCCTCAGGCAGTCCAACACCGTCGAGTACGCGCTCCATGCGGTGCTCGTAGTCGTAGCCTCCGAGTACCTCAAATTCTTTGAGCAGGGCGTCATATCGGCGCTCCGCGCTACCACGAGACTCGACGTCAGCGACCTGAATGTCGAGCGCGCTTGATGCAAGTTCGTCCTCGACTTGCCGCAGGCGTGTGAACGCCTGCAATACTTCGTCATGGACCGTGCCTTCGGGAGCTTGTGCGGGCGTCTGCGGCACGTAGCCGATGCGTGCGCCTCGCTGCCACGTGACGGTGCCGCCGTTGGCTTCGAGTTCGCCGGCAAGTATGCGTATGAGGGATGTCTTGCCCGCACCGTTGGGCCCGACTACACCGATGCGGTCTCGCTCGTCAATCTGAAGGTCGAGATTGGCGAAAACTTCGATTTCGCCGTAGAGGAGGGTTAAGTTTGTGGCGGTGAGGATGGGCATGTCGTTGTTTTAGGCGATTATGCTCGCAGTCCGATTTGTAAAACCGTAGATATGATAACATCAACCGCCGAAATCTACTCTTGATTTGGCAACTACCAGAGCAATCGTACTTTGACAAAGCCAATCAAATGTCCAGGGTTTGGAGGTAAATCTTTATACAGATGGGACCTGATGGACAGTTCAATAGCGACTTTGTTGGCGGAGAGGTTCGCGGAGCCTGAAGACCCACGAACCGGACGAGCCAAACGACACAACTTGATAGATGTGATGGTGATAGCAAAAGGGATTAAAGCTTGTCTAATACCAATTCGTTTTACTTATGGCATAAAAGAGTTGCATGACATCGACGCTGTAATTCGGGCTGGACATAATTCACAAAACTACCGGTTACGCTTCAAAGAAACGGTAAAGTGATTGCGATTTGCGATTGCTTGAGACGCCTCACCTCCCTGAAGAAGTGAGGCGTGCTGTTTTACGACCCTGACAAGACACGAAGGCGGGAGTGTCCTGAAATGGCATTGCTCATATGTACTTCGTCTGTTGAGGTTCTTGTGGACACCGACCTGGGTTCAAAAGAACCTCATTCTGTAAGTTCATACTGTAAGTTCATATGAACTTCATATTCAGTTCCCTAAAACCTATCCGGAGTTCAGTGGATGCTCACGGGATGCCTGTGCGAATGCGGATTAGCGCCGGCACAGTGTCTGACAGCAGTCAGGCGTTGGAGTTGATTGAGGGGATAAAGGCGGAACACCTGCTGGCCAACAAGGGATATGATAGCAATGAGTTGGTGAAGGCAGCGCTGGAACGAGGGATGAACCCTGTGATACCGCCTCGTCGGAACCGTAAAGAGCAGCGTGCGTATGACAGCTATCTGTACAGGCTCAGACACCTGGTGGAGAATGAGTTCAACGAACTCAAGCAATGGCGCGCAGTGGCAACGCGGTATGCGAAGAAAGCGAGTTCATACTTGGCAAATTGCCAGATCAGGGCGATTGCTATCTGGGCTAAAGTGATTTGACGACACGCCCTAGCTGAGCGGGTATGTGCAAGAGTTGGAGTTGAGGCGGCCGGTGTTGGAGTTAAGCGACAAGTGGAGGAGTCTGACCAGGCACAAACGGGTGGCAGGGCTTCCGGAGACGAACAACTGCACGGAGCGAGTGATAGGCAGGAGCAAGATAAGGTACAAGACGACAAGGGGATACAAGAGTGTTTCAGGGATGCTGAACGGGTTGTGGCTGACGCAGTGGCTGTGGAGTGGGGATGACGGACTGTCGCTGGGTGAGTT
>JAGGDZ010000275.1 GCA_024648655.1 Chloroflexota bacterium
TTCGTCACGACCGCAACATCCGCGCCCGCCTGCACAGCAGCAAGAGCGGCGCGCATACCCGCAAGCCCGGCGCCGATTATCAGCACATCATGGTCGAACATATTCAGTACCTCATAGGAATGAATGTCCGATAAAAGTTAACATATTGCGCCTGCTTTCACAAGGTAAGCAAAATGCCGCCGCTATTCGTTCGCGCCTTCACTGCCAGCGCCGCAAATGGCTACATGACCTTGTGGCCATTGGGCGCATAGGCGGCGAGAGCACGATTGCCGGGCAGGTATTCGGCACGTCCTTTCGGCCTGTGCATCACGCCGTTTTCAACCAGTATCTCGCCCCTTTGCATCGTAAGGATGGGCTGTCCTATGACACTCTTGCCTTCGAACATCGTGAAGTCGGCGAGGCAATGCTGCGCCTCTGCCGACAGGGTATGCTCGATTGCGGGATCGAAGAGCACGATATCCGCGTCCGTGCCGGGGTCAAGTGAACCTTTCTTCGGGTACAGGCCGAATATCTTGGCTGGATTTTCGCACATTACTTGCACTAGACGAGGCAGGGTGATGCGCCCCATATTGACGCCTTCATGGTAGGCGACGCACAGCATCTGTTCCGCCCAGTTTCCCCCGAATGTGGCGTCGAATATCGACGCCTCTGCATCGGGGTCAGTTTCGGCGTCATACGAAGCCTTTTGCGACTTCTTGTGTCCGCAAAAATCGCTGGCTATCGTGTCAATAAGGTGCGAGGACAGACCTCTCCACATAGCTTCATTGTCCTCACGCTCCCGCAGCGGGGGGCCAATCTTAGCAAGCGCGCCGAAATCGAGCATTTTCTGATTGGTCAGGTCGAGGTACTGTGGGCAAGTCTCCGCGAACAGCTGCACATCGCCGCCCCTGAAGCGTTCAAGCACGCCGATCATCTCCCTCGCGGACAGGTGAACGATGTACAGAGGGCATCCGGTTACCTCAGCGTATGTCGCTGCACGGTTAGCCGCCTCTATTTCCAGGCTGCGCGGCTGCGACGGCGCGTAGTGCTGCCTGCCAGTGTGCCCTTCCTCTGTCATCTTGTCCACGAGGTAGTCAATGCAATAACCGTTTTCCGCATGAACCATTGCGATTCCGCCATCGGCGGCGGCAAGCTCCATCGCCTTCAGCATTCGGTCGTCCGGCATCATCATCCCGCGGCGAGGGTATGTCATGTACATCTTGAACGATATGACACCCATGCCCATCATTTCCGGCACCTGGTCTTCAACATCGTCGTCGCCGAGCAAGATAGCATGGATAGCGTAATCCAGGTACGAAGTCTCGGCGGCTTCGTCCATAAACTCGCGAATGATGTCCGACACGGTGCCCTCAACGCCCTCGCGCCGCCTGTTCGCTATGAATGGCACGACCGTCGTAATGCCGCCAAATGCCGCGCTCAGCGAGAACGTCTCTATGCGGTCCGCATAAACGGGGTGATTGTGCGCGTCAACGATGCCGGGCATTACATAGAGGCCGGATGCGTCGATTACGCGGCGGGCGTCTTCCAGCCTGTAGCCGTCGGCGTCGGCGCATATCTTGCCGTCCTTCACCACAATGTCCTCGCGCGTCACGCCCGTACCGCGAACAACGAGCCCACCGTGGATGATGTAATCTACGCTTCGATTAGTCATCTGGTCCTCCTGAATTGCCGCAATCTATTGATTCCCCTACTATACATAGACGGTATAGACGGTATAGACGACATAGGCGGTATAGACGGCATTAACGCGCTGTCAGCCTTTCCTCTCTACCTGCCGCCTCGTCAACGGCTAATGCAGCCTCCGCTCGCTCGTTCTCGCCAATCTTAGAGCGTATTGCCTGCTGCGCGCGGTTCCAGTATTCGCGGTTATCGGTTACGAACCTATGAGACTCGAAGTAGTCGTCGAGCAGTCCGTTGACCTGTGGAACAACATAGCGCGCGACCATGTCCCAGCTTCGGCGCGTATTCTCGCGGTTCGCCCAGTCATGCACGAATCCTATGACGCAGCCAAAACCGCCGGTGATTTCCATCATCTCACGGATTCTTTCGACTAGATCGTCAGGCGTTCCGATTACCGCAGTGCTCAATTCGGAGAATGCAACGCCGTCCACCGCTTCATCGGGGGTCTTATAGATTGTTCCGACGCCACCGGCAAGCGTGCCGATAGTGTACTCGTTGTTGTGCCTCATCAAGCCGTGTTTTGCCTGTTCGCGGGCTTCCTTACGGGTCTCCGCGATATGCCAGTTCAGCACGATGCGCCAGTCTTTGCGGTCAACAGTGTTGCCATGCTTTGCGGCTGATTCTTCGGCGAAGCTCCATTGCAACGGAAGCGCCCTGATGCCTTCTTGGGTAAGCGAACCTATCGAGAGCACCCCGGCGCGGTGCTTCCCCGCAAGTGTCATGCCCGAGGGGCTTACGATAGATGCCACGGCAAACTCCATGTCATCCTGCAGCGGCTTGAGTTGCAGTTTCGCGTCCCGTAACTTGAACCACTCTGAATCGTAGCTGAAGCGCTCATTCTCGGTGAACAGGCGGCGAATGATTCCCATCGCCTCGTCCTGCCTGTCGCGCAGCACCATAGGATCGATACCGAGCGTGTGGGCATCCGAAGGAAGCGCGCCGGGTCCTGAGCCGAATATCACACGCCCGCGGGATTGGTGATCCAACTGCACCATGCGCTGAGCCACCATGAACGGGTGATGATAGGGCAGGGACACGACGCCTGTCCCAAGCTTGATGCGCTGTGTGCGCTCTGCCGCAGCTGCTAGAAACAGCTCCGGCGAGGCGATTATCTCCCAACCCGTCGAATGATGCTCTCCGCACCAAAACTCTTCGTATCCCAGGTGATCAAGAAGCTGAACCAGCTCGAGGTTGCTCTGAAACTGAAGGGTGGGATTTTCTCCAATTGGGTGGTGTGGCGCCAAAAAGGCTCCGAATCGCAGATTTGCCAAGTTCGTCCTCCTGAGTCGGCATTCAACAGGGCGTCGCAAGAAAAGCGAGCGTCCTGATGAGATTGGGTAAATGGTAGCGTAAGCTGAATCTGATGGAAGCTCGATTTCGAGATTCTACATCAGGGGAATTGTAGCATGGCGCAGGTAGAGAACAAGATGGGTATTGCAACGAGACGATTTCACAGATAGATAAATCAGCCCAATCCATGAGCTGCGGCTTCTGGGTTCCTGTCTGAGCAGGAAAGACGATTAAGAGTGCATGGATTCCTGCTCCTTGCCTCCGCAGGGGCATGCTTCGCTGGAATGACGATTGAAAATTGCGGCAGGGTTCTTGCCATTACCTTGTCAAAATGTTGCGAACGGCATTGAACTTGAGTAGCATTGTGGGTGTCATGAATAAACCTATAGTTTTGCAGCCATTAACTGCGGATAGTGCACCCTGAAAGGCATTGAGCCTGGCACGATCAAACGTGACTGGAGCGCCTATGCATCAGAGGGCGATGAAAATACTGTTCGTTGACGACGAGCCGGACTTGAGGCCGTTAGTCCTCCAGCGCTTGAGGCGGGATATTCGCAGAGGTCGCTATGAGTTTTTTTTCGCAGGCGACGGAATTGAGGCGATCGGTGTACTCAGCGAGATCAGCGACATCGATATGATTATCACCGACATCAACATGCCAAGGATGGACGGTCTCGCTCTACTGGAACGGATTCCGGACATTAATCCCAACACCCGCTCGATAGTCGTCTCGGCGTATGGTGACATGAGTAACATCAGAACCGCCATGAATAGAAACGCCTTCGATTTCGTGACTAAGCCTGTTGACTTCAACGACCTGCGAGTAACAATCGAGCGCACGCTTCTGAATCTGCGCGAATGGCGCGAAGCGGTTTCGTCACGCGACAAGCTGACTGAGTTGCAGAGCGAATTGAACATCGCCAACCAGATTCAGCAGTCCATACTTCCTACGGATTTCCCCCCACACTCCGGGTATGATGTATATGGGAGCATGGATCCCGCACGGGACATCGGGGGCGATTTCTTCGATGTCATCCGCCTAGAAGACGGCAGACTCGGACTCGCCGTCGCGGATGTTTCGGGTAAGGGCGTACCTGCGGCGCTCTTCATGATGTCCAGCCGCACGATGATGAAGGGGGCGGCAATCAGCGTGCCTGAGCCGGGAAAGGCGCTCGGCATGGTCAATTCTATGCTTTCGGAAGATAACGAGGCGCAGTTGTTCGTAACCGTCCTGTACGCTGTGTACGACCCGGCGACGGGAACATTCACATACGCGAGCGGTGGACACGATATGCCGCTTCTGATCCATCCCGACGGAAGCTCGGAGTTGCTTCCGTTGACGGGCGGCATTGTGCTGGGGATTGTGCCGGAGTTGGAGTATGATGAGAACAGCATCGCGGTAAATCCCGGCGATACTTTGTTCTGCTATACGGACGGTATCACGGAAGCGATGAACGAAGCCGATGAGCAGTTCGGCGTGGAGCGCATGCGCCAGACATTCGCCGAGACTCCGCCTCGAAACGCGCAGCACGCCGTCCAGATAATGTTCGAGGCGGTGAACGCCTTTGTCGGGGAAACAATTCAATCCGACGACGTTACTTGCCTCGCGCTCTGCCGCCTCGGATAATCGCGCATAGCTTTGCGTCAACTTCCAAGGAAAATCTGAGTCAGTACGTCGGATTCCCTGACCGAATGCTGAGTGCCGTCATGGACCAGTCTTTCTTTATCAAGCACATATGCCCTGTCAATGATTCCCAGCACGCCTTTGATGTTATCATCCACTATATGATCCACTATAAGGATATTGCGCTGAGTCTGTCGCTGGGTGAGTTGATGGCGCGTAATCGTGCCGCGCCTGAAATCGTAGATTGCTGCGTCTTGTTCACTCCCTTCCGAAATTCCACATCGCCTTTGGGACGGTTACCTGATAACTTGTTGACAGGTTTATACACATAACCTACATTGTTTACGGCAGGTTAATTCGTAACCCCGCCGACAGAACCACTGAATGCGAGGGTTTCTAGGAGATTTACTTGATGGCTACTCGACTCTTGGACAGGATCGACACGCCCAGCGATCTAAATCAATTGACATACGAGGAACTCAAGCAGGTAGCTCAAGAGGCACGCGACACAATAATCTCGGTCATTACCGAGCGTGGCGGTCACTTGGCTTCCAATCTTGGTGTGGTCGAGCTGACATTGGCTCTGCATCGCATCTTCGATAGCCCGAAGGACAGCATTGTCTGGGATACCACGAATCAGCTCTATACGCACAAGCTGGTAACCGGTCGGCGCGACGAGTTTCAGGACATTCGACTTCAGGGAGGCATTTCCGGATTCGGTGAGCCTAGCGAAAGCCCTCACGATACGCTCTGCGCCGGTCACGCAGGCACAGGCCTTTCTATAGCTCTCGGCGTGGCGCAGGCTGCGTCCGCTCGCAAATCCGGCTCATGGACAATCGCCGTCGTCGGGGACGGAGCTATGACTTCAGGTTCTAGCTTCGAAGCCCTGAACAACATTGTGCATCTCAATCCCGAAAGAATGATTATAGTGCTCAATGACAACGGAATGTCCATTTCCGAAAATATCGGCTTTCTGACCAACTGGCGCAAGCGCCTGATTACGCATCCCCAGTATCAGGCGATGATTCGCCGCATGACCGAGCTTTCCAAGAAAGTGCCGACCGGTGAGATCATCTACCAGCTCGTAAAGAGCCTAAACGACGGCGTCGAGAGTTTCATTTTACCCACAATGTTCTGGAACGAAATGGGCCTTCGGTATCTGGGACCAGTGGATGGACACGATTTCAGGCAGATTGAGGATACGCTCCGACAGGCAATGCAATCTACGGATGCTGTGCCGGTTGTTCATGTGGTAACGCACAAAGGACATGGTTTTGAGCCTGCCGAGGACGATCCGGTAAAGTTCCACCAGCCAAGTTCTCCCCTGGGGGCTTCGACCGGAGCGCCCACGTATTCAAAAGTCTTTGCTCAGACGATAAACCAACTGATGCGAGACGACGAGTCCGTAGTCGGAATATCAGCGGCTATGCTGGAGGGCACAGGGCTTGCGGAAGTAAAGGAGGACTTCCCGGACAGAGTTTTCGATGTTGGCATAGCGGAGCAGCATGCCGTCAGCATGGCGGCAGGAATGGCATCAACGGGGCTTAACCCCTTTGTGTCCATCTACTCCACTTTTCTGCAGCGAGCGTTCGACCAGGTTGTGCATGACGTCTGCTTGCAGAACTTGCCTGTAACCCTGATTGCGGACCGCGCCGGCATCGTTGGGGAGGACGGCAAGACACATCACGGCGCTTTCGATATCTCATACCTGCGTTGCCTGCCCAACGCCATAGTCGCCGCGCCGACGAATGAAAACGAGCTTCAGCACCTCATATACACCGCTTACAAGCACCAAGGCCCGTTTGCGATACGCATCGCGAGAGGGACCGCTACCGGCGCGCCCCTCGACGAAGAACTCAAAGAACTGCCGCTCGGCAAGGGGTATGTGCTGAGGGATGGGGCGGACGTCGCCATATTTGCCTTGGGCAAGCCTGCGGGAGCAGCCCTCGAAGCAGCGGAAAAACTTGCGGACTTCGGCATCGACTGCGGCGTCATAAACCCGCTCTTCGTGAAGCCATTTGATGTGGACTTGCTGCTTGGCACGGCGCGAAAGACCCGCCGCATCGTCACGGTCGAGGAGAATGTCCTCGCGGGCGGCTTCGGCTCTGCCGCGCTCGAAGTGCTCGCGGAGGCTAATCTTGAAGACGTTTCCGTGCATCGCATCGGAATGCCGGATTCTTTCATTGAACACGGAACCGCCGATGCTCAGCGCCATGATCTTAGCCTCGATGCGGAAGGGATAGTGCAGCAGGTGCTTACGGCCTTCTATCCTAGCGGTCGGCCGTTGCCCACTCACGGCAATGCAACTGGCCAAGACGCAGCCGACTAAGCCTTTCAACAATCCCCAGCGTCATGAACGAGACCCGCTTCGTTAATATCGGACGAAGCGGGTCGGTTTTTTGCTCGATATTCAATCTCACGCTCTGAGACGTGGCTGCGCGGCCGATGAATCCTACTTGCGAATCGAAGCCGTCATGCCCCAGCGCAATCGCGGGTCGGTGCCGCTAAGCCGGATATCGGCGGCATAGGTAACCGAGCCTTTTATCTCCTCTCCAAAGCGACTGACTCGTGAAATCGTTCCGCTCATTTCAAGTTCAGGCAGCGCATCAAAACTCACCTCAACGTTGTCGCCTTCTGAAAGATTGACAACACTAAGCTCGTCGAGGTCCACGGTTACCAGTTCCCACTCCGAGGTGTCAGCTAGACTCATCACGAATTGGCGGGGGCTTACTTCCTCACCGGCGTCAACACTCAGTCCGACGACGACGCCGTTGAAAGGAGCTCGCAGTTCGGTATCTGCTACGCCGATATGAGCCGCCTCCAGCGCCGTTTCTGCCGCCATGATTCTCGACTCTACCGAAGCAATGCGCGCTTCTCTCCTCTCTTCATCCAGAGGATCTCTTCCGGCTTCAAGCTTGTCAACCTGAAGCTCGGCATCCTCCATCTGCTGCCTGGCAAGCGCGATCTCCTGAGCATTCGGCTGCAAATCGGCGAGCGCAGCTTTCGCAACATCCAGGTTCGCCATGGCTTGCCCAACCTCTGCCTCGTCGGGGAAATCGAGCAGCGCGTTCAGTGAAGCGTTGGCAGCATCCAGCTCAGATTGAATGCTTGCAGCGCTTGTCAAGGGGCGGTCCGACTGTGCAATTTCCAGCGCGCGTTCCACATCGTCAAGATGATTGCGCGCGCTGACAACCTTGTTCCGCGCGGCATCTACCGCCGTTCGGCTATCAATTTCGGTTGTCAAGTAAGACTCTCTAGCAACTGTGAAAGCGTTCCAGGCATCTTCGTAGTCTTTCTCGATGCACCGCATTCCCCGCGGAATGGTGATGCCGTCGCAACTCACGATGTGAGTACTGGGAAATGGATGCAAGTAGAGCATCCCGAAGACCTTGAGTTCACTCCAGCGCGTGTCCGGGTTATCCACAAAATTGTTGTTCCTAATTGGCGCATGTCTGCGATTGAAGAGCGTCGCGAGGTCAACTCCCCATATATCGAACAAGGCATCGGGCGTCATGAGCAATTCCTCAGCGTTAAGCTCTATGCCCATGTAGTGATTGTGTACCATCTGCCACTGGAATTCGGCGTCTTCATATGCCTCTTCCGCCACTCTGATCGCTTCTTCGACCTCCAATTCAGTAACTTCCAAGTCCCTCTCCGCATTTGATAGCAGGACTGTGGCAATGATTACGGCATCCTCCGCGTCCTGAACAATCTTGTCGAAATCTTGTGCGTCCTCAAGGGCGTTCTGAAGGTCCAGCACGGCAAGTTGAGTCTTGGCTATGCGCGCATCCCGCGCAGCGACATGTGCGCGGCTGTCGGTCGTCTCCGCAATATCCGAGGTCCTTGCCACCCCCATAGCCATAAGCAGCGCCTCCTCGGCCTGCTTCACGCCAAGTTCCGCTCTTGCAAGGGCTTCGGCGTACATTGCCTCCAATACTGCCCCTTCCTCGCTCACGGATGCGCCGGGTCTTCGATTCGCGCCCGATAAATGCAAGTACCGTTCCGTCGCATCCTGAAGTGTCTGTCTCGCCTGTTCCAGCCGTCCTGGGCGCGTCTCGTCATCAAGCTCGCGCTCCTTCTCTATCGCAATTTTCAGCGTATCCAAGTCGGCGAGCGCGCTGTCAACCGCATTCTCGGCCCTTTGGAGCGCAATCTCCGCGTCTGTTGCATCCAGCCTGACCAGTAGTTGCCCTTCCTCGACGGAATCGTTCTCCCGCACCAGCACATCGCTTACCATTCCGCCTCTTGGCATGCCAATGCTGGCACTCCTTATGGGCACAACCACCGCATCTGCCCTTACAATAGGAGCTCCGATCAACGGAGCCGAGACGAGAACACCTTCGTCTGAGTCATCTTCGCGCACAATGAAGAAAAATACCGCCGCGCCCGCGATGACGGCGACTACCACAAGCGCAATTATTGCCACAGCCAGTCTATTCAATAGAGTTCTCCTTCCGATGCGCCGGCGTGTCTGTCAGCGACATCCTGCCATTGGGTGCACAGCACAGATATAGGCGCTGCCGCGACCCAACAATGTGCAACAGGTGGTTCATTCAACCTATCTTACGACCACCTTTGCTTCAAAGTAAATGCAATATATGAACATAGAGCATTGAATTTTGCATCGGACGTGCATCCGCTCCCGTTATAGGGCAGTGGTAAGACTTCGATGGACACCGTATAATTGGAAGCCAATGGTTCAACATTGCCGTGTTACTGACTGACAGGGAGCGGACCGATGGCAGCGAAAATAGATTTCAATTGCGACATGGGCGAGAGCTTCGGCATGTACAAGATGGGCTTCGATGAAGAGGTAATCAAGCACATCACTTCCGCGAACATCGCCTGCGGCTTTCACGCGGGAGACCCAATGTGGATGCGTCACACTGTGAGATTGGCGGAAACTCACGGCGTCGCCATAGGCGCGCACCCCAGCTTCCCTGACCTTAACGGCTTCGGCAGACGCAATATGATAGTCTCTCCCGATGAAGCGAAGAATGATGTCATCTACCAGGTCGGGGCGTTGCAAGCATTCACCGCCGACAAGAAGCTCCAGCATGTAAAGCCACATGGGGCTATGTACAACATGGCGGTTAATGACGAATCGCTTGCTCAGGCAATCTGCGAATCCATGCTCGAAATCGACCCCGATATGATTCTGGTCGCCTTGGCAGGGTCCCGCTGGATTGACGTCGCGGAAGACATGGGCTTGAAGGTCGCGCGCGAGATTTTCGCCGACCGGGCGCTCAACCCGGATGGCACGCTTGTCTCCCGCTCGCAGCCCGGCTCCGTCATCCACGACACAAGCGAAGTCGTCGAGCGCAGCCTCCGCATGGTAACCGAAGGTAAAGCGATAGCAATCGGGGGCGAGGAGATCGAAGTGCAGGCGGACAGTCTCTGTCTCCACGGGGACACGCCCGGCGCGGTCGAAATGGCAGCGGCGCTCAAGCGCGAACTCGAAGCAGCCGATGTCGAGATCCTTCCGCTCGGCGAGATTCTGGACTGAGTATCTTGTTGTACGACAAGCCTCTGTTCTTCCCCGCCGGAGATCTTGCCCTAGTCGTCGAACTCGGCGACGCTATCAACCCGGAGATCAACCGGAAAGTTCGCAGCCTTACGGACGCGCTGGAAGAGGGAAGCATACCCGGCGTATTTGACTTTCTTCCAACCTATCGCTCCGTTCTCGTGTACTATGACCCACTCATGATAACTTCAGGCGAAGTGCAGGACGGCATCGAGCGATTGCTGGAAAGCACTGAAGTTGCCGACACCGGCACGCGCCATATCGTGCACATCCCCACATTGTACGGCGGCGACATGGGACCCGACATCGCCTTCGTCGCAGAGCACAACGGCATTGACGAGCAGGAAGTCGTTCGCATTCACTCAGGCGCAGACTACCTCGTGTATATGATGGGCTTCAGCCCCGGCTTTGCTTATCTGGGCGGCCTTGACAAGCGCCTGGCGACTCCTAGACTTCAATCTCCTCGCACCGAAATACCGGCAGGCGCGGTAGGCATCGCGGAAACGCAGACCGGCGTGTATCCGATGGCAAGCCCGGGCGGCTGGCAGCTGATTGGCAGAACTCCGCTGAAGCTCTTCGACCCCGTGCGCGAACGTCCGGTTCTGTTGAGCGCGGGCGACTACGTGCGCTTCGTGCCAATCGAATCTCAGGAAGCGTATGATGACATCCTGCAACAGGTAGAGTCCGACGAGTATTCGGTTACTGAAGAGTACGAGCAATGAGCACACCCACATTGAAAGTAATCCAGCCCGGCATGCTGTCCACTATTCAAGACACAGGGCGTTACGGCTACCAGCGTTACGGCATGCCGACAGCGGGAGCGATGGACACCTTCGCATTACGAGCCGCAAATGCGCTTCTCGGCAACGATGACAACGCCGCCTGTATCGAGGCGACTGTCCTTGGACCGCGCATCGAAATTCTCTCGGACACCCGGATTGCCATCACCGGCGCGAATGTGTCCCCTCGACTGGATTCCAATCCGATACCAATGTGGCAGTCCGTCGCTGCGAGCAAAGGATGCAGACTGGAACTTCGTGCCCCCAAAGATGGCATGCGTGGGTATCTAGCGGTAGCGGGTGGCATAGACGTCCCAGAGGTAATGGGCAGCCGCGCCACGTACATGAAGGCTGCCATCGGTGGCGTAGAAGGCAGACCTCTACGCGCGGGCGACGTCCTGAACGCACTCGAAGATTCATCGGAAGCGCCGGCTACCGCCCGAAAAATCCCAGCGAACGTCATTCCACAGTATGCCAGCGCTCATGAACTCCGAGTGGTGCTAGGGCCGCAACAAGCGGCTTTCACGCAGGCAGGCATTGACACGTTTCTGAGCAAAACCTACACAGTCTCCATTCATTCTGATCGGATGGGCTATCGCCTAGAAGGTGAGCCGATTGAGCATACGGACGGGCCCGATGTCATATCAGACGGCAGCCCGCTAGGCACCATTCAAGTACCCGGAGACGGACAGCCGATCATATTGCTCTCCGATAGAGGCACTACGGGCGGATACACGAAAATCGCCACTGTCATCAGCACAGACCTTAGCAAAGTCGCGCAGGCAATGCCCGGCCACACGATAAAGTTCCGGGCGGTATCCGTGGAAGAGGCGCAGGAAGCATATCGACGCCAAGAAGCGTTCCTGCAATCCATCAGACACGCTGCGCCGCGCGCCGGGCGCATCGCCGTTGTAATGGATGACGCCATCTCTGATATACTTGGCGACGATGGCGAACCACTCGCGCTACCTGTGACAGCCGAGGAAGCAGGCGGTGTTCGCAGAGGCACAGCGCGAATAGGCGGCACAAGTTTCGAGTTTCATATCGATGTAAGACGGCTGGACGACTAGGGGAACGATAGAAGGAGATATTGATGTCCAAGAGGATAGCCATTTTCGGCGCGGGCGCGGCAGGCAGCTATATCGGCGCATTCCTGACACGCGAGGGACACGACATAACTCTGATTGACATGTGGGGCGAGCATGTGGATGCCATGAACGCTAATGGACTCCGCGCGTCCGGCAGCCAAGGCGACTTCACCATTCCCGTCAACGCCGTCCATCTTGCCGATGCGTGGCAGCTTCAGCATAACTTTGACCTCATCTTCCTTGCCATGAAGTCCTACGACACCGAGTGGTCGAGCCACTTCGTGAAGCGGTTGCTCGCTCCATACGGTGTTGTAGTCAACAGTCAGAATTGCATGAACGACCAGCTCACCGCATCCATAGTCGGATTCGAGCGGCAGATTGGCTGCGTAATGTCCAGCATCACCGTCGCGCTATGGGAACCGGCGCACGTGACACGTGGAGGCGCGCCCGGCCGAGACCGTGGCCACGACGTCTTCCGGGTGGGCGAACTGCACGGTAGGATTACACCACGCGTTCAGGAAATTGCTGATATGTTGAGCTGCATCGACGGCTCGCGAGCAACTTCGAACATCTGGGGCGAGCGCTGGTCGAAGCTCACCACCAACTCCATCGGCAATCCCGTTGGCGCGATGACGGGGCAAGGCTCCGCAACTTATGCCGAAAATCCCCGCACTCGTCTCATCCAGATCCAGATTGCCAAGGAATCGACGCAGGTCGGGCTTGCCCTGAACTACGACATTGAGAAGATAAGCGGAGTTTCCGCCGAGACGTGGGCAGCCGCCGATCAAGGTGACATCTACGAAGAGCTTGACGCCATATTGCAGCCCAAGCCCGGCGCGGCGGACTGGAAATCCTCCATGTCGCAGGATGTTGCAAAGGGACGCCGCACGGAAGCATCGTTCATGAACGGCTACATCGTAGCGCGTGGACGCGAAGCCGGCATACACACGCCGGTGAACGCTGCTATCGTCGAAGTGATGCAGGGAATCGACAACGGCGAGATAACCCCCGATCCATCGAACGTTGAGCGCGTGCTAGGCATGGCAGGGCTGTAATTGTTTATACCCGTGCGTGTTATGGGAACGAGGGTAGGTTCAATCTCCGGTGCCTTCAGCCATGCTTGAGGTCCTTTCCGAACTCTCCCACTGGCTTGTAGGTTTCGCCAGCAGTGAGTGGGCAATCGTTGTCATGGCGGTGGTCGCTTTCGTCGAGTCCATCTTCTCGCCTTTCCCGCCTGACCCGATCCTCATCGCGGCATCGATCTTCAATCCTGAAATGGCGATTGTATTCGCTGCCATCGTAACGGTCGCGTCTGTCGCGGGCGCACTAGTCGGCTATTGGCTTGGAGACCGCTTCGGCAGACCCGTGCTTGACAGGTTCGTCTCCGTACAGAAAGTAGAACAGGTTGAGATCATGTTCGACAAGTACGGCACATGGGCGATTATTTTCGCGGCTGTCTCGCCTGTGCCTTACAAAGTGTTCGCGGTCACCGCCGGCGCCATGGATATGAGGCTCAAGCCGTTCATAATCGCCTCGCTCATCGGGCGTGGCGCGAGGATGTTCTTCTGGGCGGTGCCGATTTTGCTGTTCGGTGAAACTGCGCTTGAGCTAATCGAAACCAGAGGACTGCTGCTGGGTTCCATTGCGGGAGGGGCTACACTCGCAGCCTTTGTCTTGTACCTGCTGTATGTCAGGATACGCCGTCGCCGAGCCGATGCCAGTCAGTATGCCACGCAGTCGGACACTCACTAAACCCGCCCGTTTTGGGGTGGATGAGTTTGCTCAGACCATTTCCACAGCTTGCCTGTACTGAAGAGCTTCCGCAAGATGTGCCACCTCGATCACCTCGCCGCCGGACAAGTCCGCTATCGTCCTCGACACTTTCAATATGCGGTGGAAGCCTCGCGCCGACAGGTTCATGCGGCTCATTGCCGTCTTCATCAGCCCCTTGGCGGCATCGTCCATCTGGCAGAAATTCCACACCTCGTTTGGGCCCATCTCCGAGTTATTGAGAAACGAGGACTCGTGGAATCGCTTCCGTTGCATCTCAATCGCCCTTTCCACGCGCTCCCTTACCCTTGCCGAGTCTTCGGCATCGCTCGGCTGAGTCAGCTTGTCGTACTCCACGCGCGGTACATCTACGAACAGGTCTATGCGGTCAAGCAGCGGTCCGCTTATACGCTGGCTGTACCGCGAAATCTCGCTGGGCCTACACACGCACTGCTTGGCAGTGTCGTTTAGATAGCCGCAGGGACATGGGTTGCGCGCGGCGACTAGCATGAAGTTGGCAGGGTAGCTGATTGTTCCCTGCGCCCTGCTTATTGTAACCACGCTGTCCTCGATAGGCTGTCGCAGGACCTCCAGCACATTGCGCCCGAACTCCGGCAATTCGTCTAGGAACAGCACGCCGCGATGACTCAAGGTTACTTCCCCGGGACGCGGTATCCTGCCGCCGCCGACAAGCCCCGCATTCGAGATAGTGTAGTGCGGCGCGCGAAAAGGTCGTTCGTCAATGAAGGGCAGCGAACTAGGCAGCAGCCCGCTCACGCTGTAAATCTTAGTTACGTCTATTGCTTCGTCGTATGTCATCGCAGGCATAATTGACGGAATGCAGCGCGCGAGCAGCGTCTTTCCGCTTCCGGGCGGTCCCGTCATCAGCAGATTGTGGCCGCCGGCAGCCCCAACTTCCAGCGCTCTCTTCGCATGCTCCTGACCACGCACATCCGCGAGGTCAGCTTCTCTGCCCGACCTGCCGTCCGAATCGCGCCGACGCAGCAGACCGTTCGCTCCCGAAACATCATCGGAAACGGACTCGATCACGCCTTCGCCGCGAAAATGCCGTACCAAATGTCCAAGCGTTCTTACCGGGAATACCTGAATGCCTTCCACCAGCGCAGCCTCGCCGGCGTCGCAGGCAGGCACGAACACGGACTCGAATCCCTCGTCACGCGCAACCGCCACCATGGGGAGAACGCCGTTGGTGTGCCGCAGCGTGCCGTCAAGCGACAACTCGCCCAGAAACATCGTCGAATCGGGTGTGTTTGGCACCTGCCCGGAGCTAATCAGCAAAGCCAGCGCAATGGGTAGGTCATATGCAGGTCCGGCTTTGGGCAAGTCGGCAGGCGCCATATTCGCGGTTATGCGACGCATCGGGAACTCACAACCGGAGTTGCGGATGGCGGCGCGAACTCGCTCCCTGGCTTCTTTCACCGCGGCGTCGGGTAAGCCGACAACCGTGAACTGTGGTAGTCCCGGCGAAATATCAACCTCGACCTGGACAACAAATCCTTCCAACCCTACAACTGCGCAGGTAACGGCTCTGGCAAGCAATATATTTACTCCAATTGGAAAATAGCTTGCCTATACTTATCACTAACTGCATACGCAGTCAATCTATTATGAACATTTCAGAAATATGCAGAAGGGTAGTTGAAGTGCCTTTGAGCAAACAGGTTCTGGATTCCTTCCTGCGAGGGAAAGACGGAAGGGCACGAAGCGGGAGATTTGCACAACTCTCGATATTTCACATATTTGTCTTAACACAAGTACGAATAACACTTAGGCAGACCATATGCCGATCGACCCCGTGTCTATCAGCGTAGGTTCGGTATTCCCAGCCACATCCGCGATGAAGATCGAAGACGTACGCCCATCCGGCAACTGCCCACGCTTCTCCAATCGTCCGGGCACGCCCGCGAACAGTATCCTGCTGCCGTCCGGCGACCACAGCTGATGCGACTGCGCGTACTGGTCGAAGAACATGAACATCGTCAGCTGCTCGCGGCTCGGCAGAAAGTCCATAAGATATGTGGTCTCGTCGCTTTCGAGGTTCAGCACCGCCCAGCGAACGGAGCCTTCAGCCTCCTCCGACGGTGTTATGTATGCTATCTTCGATCCATCGGGCGACCAGAAAAAGCAAAGTATAGGCTCTTCGATGAGCGTCCGCTCCGCAGTCGAGTCCGCATCCAGGAGCGCGAGTCGGTCATAATAGCCGTTGCCGCGATTCAAGCCGCTTGCGACGGCGAGCTGACCTCTGCCCGGCCTCCATGACAGTGAGACCGGTCCTTCAACCTCGCCAACTATTTCCGCGCCGCCCTGAATAGTCGCTACTACTATCGCCTGCTCGGTCTCGCTCATCTCACCGCACATCGCGATGCGTCCGTCATGTGCACTGACCGAAGGAGCTTGGTAGCGCATGGACATTACCGGCACTTGTGCCGGCTCCGGGTCGCTAAGCCTTATTAGATAATGCAGCTCACGCACATGGACGAATATGTACTCTGAGTCCTTGGACCAGCAAAAGTACATCGGCGCTCCATCTATCAGCCGTAGCGGAGTTCCCGTACCGTCTGCGCTCGCCACCATCAGCGACATGCCTGCCGAGAGCGTCTGCGCGATCAGGGCTATCTTGCTGCCATCCGGCGACCACATCAGGTAATGCGGTGTGTGCTGTGCTATGGCGTCCGTGCCCGGCTCGTTTGTGTAGATGACGGTCGCCGGCTCTCCCGGATGCGGCGAAATCACTCTGAATGTGCCGTGCCCATTACTTCCGGCTGCCGGATACGCTGAATACATCAGCTCCTCACCGCTCGGCGACCATATAGGCCAAGCGCAACGATGCTCACTAGGCGATATTGCCATGTACGGTTCACCCAGCACGTCGGGGCTTACCACTCTTACCCTATCGTCGCTGCTGACAATTGCGATACGACTCACTGCGCCTACAATACTCCCACTTTCGCGGCTTTTAGATGCTCAATAACATCTATGTCATATGGCAGATCGATCTCATGCCGATGAGACGCGCTCAGGCTGCGTACATCCGCATACAGCCGCCCCGCAAGACGGTTGTACGCGATTTCCGCAAGCGCAGGCAGTGAAGCCACGTCCTCCGCGTTATACCTGACCAGCGTATCCCGCGCCGCTTCACTGCCTTGCTGCCACATCCGCCACAGCAATACCGCGTCATAGCCACTCAACGCGCTCAAGTCGGAGGGTCGTCCGACCTTAGCCTGCCGTTCGATTGACTTAAGGCCTCCGGAAAAGCCAGCGCGTTTCAGTGGGAAGCGCAGGTCGATGTGCGCGATGCCGCGAAATATGCTGCCGAAATAATGCTCGATGTAGGGCAAGTCGAAGGCGGCACCGTTGAATGTAACCAGTAGGTCGTACCGCTCCAGTGCTTCGCGAAAGTCCGCAAGGTTCTCGCCATGCACATAAGCCGTATAGCCGTCGGCGTCAAGCACGCCAATTAGCGTAATTATGCTGCGCTCTGGCGATAGTCCGGTCGTCTCGATGTCCACAAACGCGGCGCGATGCCTGAAGTCCGCATACAACCGCCAACGCTCTCTTGAAGGCAGAACGCTGTCGAAGTAAGCCGAATCTCGAGCATCATACCGATCAGTGGACTGCTCTACGAGAGAGCGCAGGTAGCGCCGGTTGCCGTTTATCCTAGCCGGTAGCTTCTCCGCGCCGAGAAATGCTTCCCAGCTTCCTATACCCGCATCCCAGATTTGCCTCTCGGTAACCTTGCCTACCTTCGGCAGGTGAATGAATGATTGTTTCAGCATGCCGCCCACCGAGCGAGTTCAAGCGCTAGTCCGCCGCCGCATAAGAGCGTTGGAAGAACTGCCCCTGGTATATTTGCCGTGTGGACGAGTACCATTGACTGAGAAGCACGATACCCAGGAATAGCAAGCCTCCGCCTATGAGAAGCAGAGACGCGCTGTTGAAGAAGTATGCAACTCTGCTGTCCAGATTCAAGTATGCCGCAATGGAGTCGATGTTGATGTAATCGACGAACCTGGCGTTGAAGAGGTTCGCGGATGCCATTATGCCGCCTATATGCACGGAGTATATGCCGGCGACTCTGCCGCGAATGCCGTCCGGCACGACGGATTGAATCATCGTGTGGGTTAGTGTCATGAAGGCGGCTTGACCAAGCCCCATAAGAAACGCGCCGATGAGCGCGAGCGGCACAGTGGGCGCAATCGCAAGAACGCAGGGCGCAATCGCGCTTAGCAGTCCGACATACAGAAACAGACGGCCTTTAGTGATTTCGCTCT
>JAGGDZ010000114.1 GCA_024648655.1 Chloroflexota bacterium
CTGAGGCTTTTTGGTCATGGGTGGGACGCCGATCAGATACGTTACGGCGCGTATCGGAAGCTGTTTACGAGTACATCTACGAAGTCCATTACGGCGGACAATTTAATTGTCGCCGCCACGCAGGGCAGCACCTGAAGCGCTGATTGTATCGGCACCCACGATGATATGACACTCACCTATAACGACGCAAGTTACACGTAGTAGACTCACCCTGACACCTTACCCACCCCTATTTACAATTACGGCACGGCGGCTATATCACCCGTCTTGAGGAGGATGCGCAAAGCCTCGCGTTTGCTGAGTGCGCTTAGCCGGTGGGCGTTGTCCGTGATGTAGGCGACAACCTCGTCCGGATTGGTCTTGGCGTATTCCCGCAGCGCCCAACCGATCGCTTTGCGAAGGAAGCACTCCCGGTGCTCAATGGACGATTCAATACACGCCCGAAGCAACCCAAAGTCTGTAGCCTCCTTGAATTTCAATTGACAAATAATCGACGTGCGACGTTTCCAGATGTTGGATGAATGTGCCCATTCAAGCATTCGAGTTTTCATCTGCTCTGGATACTGTGCGAGAAGATTCCCAACAAGACGGGAGGCGATAGCGTCGACATAGTCCCACCACGCGCCGTCGGTGAGCATCTCCTCGTAGCAAGGGAGCGCGTCAAGCGTTTGGAAGTTATTGTAGGTACGGTGTTCCGCAAGCCTGATGGCGGCGTAACGCTCTTCTCGGTAATCCGCCTCCCGCCAGATAGTGAGAATGGCCTCCAGCCAGCATTCCTGAGTTTCAGGTGGGTGAGCGGTGAAAACTCTTCGACATATCGCTTTTAGTGCTGGCGTCTGGATCCCGAGATACGGCATTTCTGATTTCATGTAAGCCTGCATCCCCGGTGCTTTCTCAGGATTGGCACTGCTGCGTAGGACATCCCGCAGTGCACGACGAAGCGCGGTTGACAAATGGCGGCGGAACTGACCTTCTCGTGCAAACTCTGAGTTTTCGGATTCCATCGACCTACCTCTATGACCGCTTGAAAGCGTCCAAGCCTGCGCGGGCTGCCTGTAGAAGTAGGTAGTAATCGGGACCGTAGCCCA
>JAGGDZ010000510.1 GCA_024648655.1 Chloroflexota bacterium
TTGTGCATCGCCTTCAGACCGAGAAGGGCACACGCGAATTCAGAGTTCCTGCCGCTATGGTGAACTCGACTTCTCTTCATGAATTCTTTGATATCGTGCGAACGAATGTACTCTCAAATGTAAGCACGGAGACGATTCTACCTGCAGTGGGCAATTATCTTATGGGCACCTCGAAAAATAACCCGTTGGTGGACAAAGCTGGTGTGAGCGTCCCTGTCACGTCATATCGGTAGAGGATAAACGGCGGTTACGCGGTGATTGCGCTCCCAACGGGGGCCATGGCGTTTGCCGGGCGGGCACCCGGTTACCTGGCTGCACTCTTTACCATGAATCCACCATTACCAGACGCTGTAAGCCAACCAGGCGACGCATGTTGTAGGCAAGATTCTTAAGACCTATTCGCGCCCTTGCCCGTATAAGCCCGATACTGCGAACCCGCGTCCCGCCCATGTCGTTGTGCTGCGCCCCAAAGACGTGCTCCACCCGAGCGCGAAACCGAGAACGACTCTTGTTGCCCGCTTTCTCCCAATCACGTAACGGACGGTTGCGATAGCCCTTGCGATGAATCCGACTCGTTAATCCCTTTTCCCGAATCTTCGCCTCAATCGCTTCCGACCGGTAGGCGCTGTCTGCCCACACACCGCTTGCCGTGTTGTCCGACCCCAACAACTCCTCAAGGACCTGGCTGTCGTGGACGGCCGCGTCCGTCACCCGGTAACGCCGTATCAGTTTGTGCCGACGGTCGATGCTGAGGTGGTTCTTGTAGCCATAGTGGCTCTTGCCGTGTTTCTTCGTCCAACGCGCATCCGTGTCCTTTTGCCGACGCCTGGCTGCCTTGTCAGCCCAGGCATCGGGTGTCTCACCACGCTTGATCTGCTCGTTTTCCTCACGGCCATTGCGTTGGATAGGCACCGCGACAATCGACGCATCGATGATCTGGCCACCCATCGCAAGGTAGCCCTGGGTGTGAAGATAGCCGTCGAAGTCGTTGAACAAGGCGTCGATCACACCAGCCTGGGACAGTTGTTCTCGGTACAGCCACACCGTCTTGGCGTCGGGCACCTTGTCTTCAAGACGCAGACCCAGGAAGCGCACAAAGGAGAGACGGTCGCGCATCTGGTACTCCACTTGATCATCCGACAGATTGTAGAGGGCGCACAGCACGATGGCCTTGAACATGATGATGGCGTCCCAGGGTTTGCAGCCTGCATTCGACTTGCGCTTGTCGGCTGGCTTGCGCCAGACTTCCTCCAGGCGGCTGCGGAACGTTTCCCATGGAACGAGAGCATTGATTCTGACCAAGGGGTCATTCTTGGCATCCAAAGCGGCGTAGCGATTCTCAACATCGAAAAAGCCCATCTGAGACATGTTTAATTTCCTCCGGCCTTCGCTAACCGTGGTAACGTGTCTCAATCATTCTAAACCAAGTGGGAGATGGGTATTATTAACCCAAGTTGCCACCTATGGAACTCCATGAGCTTCTCCGCTCTAATATGGGTAACCCAAACACACCAACCCGTATGGAGGAAGAAGCCCATGGAAGAGAAAATCATAGCCACCTTCTGCCTGTGTGACGACCTGCTCAAAGCGACTTGGCATCAGGAAAGCTCATTTCCTCAGCAGCTTAACGACGCCGAAATCATCACCATCGCTCTAGTCGCCGCCTCATGCTTCCAGGGACGACACGACCCGGCACGCTTCATGCTCGCTGAACACGGCTATATTCCGGGCAAGATCAGCAAAAGCCGCTTCAATCGACGACTGCATCGACTCAAAGACACCTTGGCAACTGTCTTCGACCTCTTGGGACAAGTGTGGAAAACCCTGGATACCGAAGGCGTCTACGTCATCGACAGTTTTCCCGTTGCCGTCTGTGACAACGTCCGTATCCGACGTGCCAGGCTCTACCGACACGAGACGTACCGAGGCTATCAGGCCAGTAAGAAACGGTATTTCTACGGTCTCAAGATTCATCTGATGGTAACCTCGGCAGGCCAGCCGGTGGACTGTGTGCTGCCCCCCGGCAGCGTCAGTGACGTCCAGGTTCTCAAGGCTTACGCCTACGACCTGCCTTGCGGCTCGGTGGTGTATGCGGACAAGGCATACAACAACTATGAGATCGAGGGTCTGCTTGCCGAGGTGGAGGGCGTCCACTTGCTTCCGATACGCAAGAAGAATTCGAGGCGCCCACTATCTGCCTCGGCGCGGTATTTACAGTCGTATTATCGCAAGCGGGTGGAGACGGCGGGGAGTCAGTTGATGGGGCTGTTTCCCAAATCGCTTCATGCGGTCAGGGCTGCGGGATTCGAGTTGAAAGTGGCGCTTTTCGTGCTCGCCTATAGTTTCGATTGTTACTTCAAACTCACAGGAACCCTATAAGGCGCAACTTGGGTTATCCGTAATGTAAAAGTTACCATCTCCGTCGACAGCAACTCCGGTGGGTTCAAGAAGCCGAGCCTGAATGGC
>JAGGDZ010000356.1 GCA_024648655.1 Chloroflexota bacterium
GAGGTCAATGTCTCCGTTGATATAGTGGCGAACTCGCGCGATGCGCTGGCTCGCAGCTGCGAGCCGAGGAACTCCATCTCGTCTGAAATCTGCCCACTGCTGCGCGTGGCGGTGCCCTCGGCAAGCATCGCCGCGGTCAGGCTTGCGATCCCAGGCTTGTCCGCCGGATCAGTGATGCCGCCGGCTCGCAGAAGCAGTCCTTGTGCCACAATGGGCAGCCCGGGCTTTTCAACGATGACGATTTTCATGCCGTTGGAGAGCGTGGCGCGTGTGGGCACGGGTGGGCTGAAGGTGGGGGACTTTGCCGCATCCGGCATCGCGGTGCGGTCGAGCGCGGCTGATGCAGCCGAAAGCTGCCGTTCGGGCAACACCGTGAGACGCACCATATTCCCGTTTAGCGCGGTCTTTGCCGCACGGCGAACATCGTCTGTCGTCACCGCGAGGTATCGGTCCAGGTCTGTGTTGATACCGTCAGGGGTACCGGTGTAGGTGTTGTAGTAGTTGAGCTGGTCCGCTCTGCCGCCGAAACCCCCTACCCTTTCGAGCTGCCGCACGTGCTGGCTCTCGATGCGGTTCTTGGCGCGCTGTATTTCATGCTCAGTCGGCCCTGATTGGCGGATAGATTCCAATTCGTCACGGACTAACGCCTCTATCTCTCCAAGGCTTTGTCCTGTATTCGCCGTAACTTGGACGAAAAACTCGCCCGCAATTTCCTGCCCATAGTGATATACGCTCACATCTCGAGCTGTCTGTCGTTCATACACGAGGCTGCGGTATAGCCTGCTGCTCTTGCCGTCTCCCAGAATTGCAGACAGGACTTCGAGCGCGGGCTGGTCGTCGTCGAAGGCGGGGGCCGTGGGCCAGACGAGATAGAGCCTGGGAAGCTGAACGCGGTCGCGCAGCACTAGCGAGGCCGTGCCTTTCAGTTCAGAGTCCATACGGCGTATGCGGTTGATTGATGGGCCAGGCGGCAGGTCTCCGAAGTATCGCTCAATCAGCTTGCGTGTTCCGTCCGGATCTATATCGCCCGCGACTGCGATGCTGGCGTTGGACGGGGCGTAGAATCTGCGAAAGAAGTCCTTGACGTCATCCAGTTCGGCGGCATCTAGGTCTTCTTGCGAGCCTATGGTGGGCCAGTTGTACGGATGCGGCGCAGGGAATACGGTCGGCTGGAGGGTCAGGTACGCCATGCCGTAGGGACGGTTTTCGTAGCTCTGCCTGCGCTCATTCTTGACCACATCGCGCTGAACATCGAACGCTTTCTGGTCGAGGGCGTCCAGCAGAAAGCCCATTCTGTCGGATTCAAGCCACAGCGCAAGTTCGAGATAATTGGATGGGACATTCTCCCAGTAGTTCGTCCTGTCGGGCGTGGTTGAGCCGTTGAGATTCGCGCCGACTTTTTGGAGCGGGTCGAAAAAGCTGCCCCTGTGATGCTTCGATCCCTCGAACATCACATGCTCGAAGAGGTGGGCAAATCCTGTACGCCCCGGCTCTTCGTTCTTAGAGCCGACATGATACCAGACATTGACCGCCGCGACGGGCAGAGAGTGGTCCTCGTGAAGGATTACATCCAAGCCGTTGGGCAGGGTGAACTTTTCGTAAGATATGGATACCATTAAGCCTTCTCCGATTCCTTGTTGGAATTGCGCTCAAGTAAGTTCGGGGCGTTCAAGCGCTGCTTGACGCTGTTCATGCGTGATTATATCATCATAGCCACATTACCCCTACGTTCGAGGACGCATCCGGGAATGCCTCTTGCGCCGCGGAAACGGTGAAAGCGAAGGTACATGCCATGAGATTAACCTTGAGTGAACAGGCGCAGGCGCACATCCGCAACAAGGGCGGGCGGGCCGCTGTTGACTTAGTGTGCGTGTCCACTTGATCTGCACGATATATGGAGGTGTCAGTTGACACCTATATCGGCAGTCGCAACACTTCCCGTTACCACAGCATCGTGCAAGAAGGCGTCGAAGTCCTGGTCTCCGACGCTCTCGCTCCATACGTCGAGAACATCAAGATTGACTGCAAGAAGTTTTTGTTCGTCAAGAGGATGCAGGCGCTGCTTGAGTTAAACAACGGCTACGTCATCTCAGCTTAGCCACTCGCCGCATTCATGGCTTACAATTATCACCTTCTATCACCTTCGCTAGGCGGATTCCCCCTGAAGATGCTTCCCCAGCAGGTCGAACGCCGCCTGTGCTGCTGCGCGTTTGTTCTCGTCTCGGTCGGTGATTCCAGTCTCGATGCGCTCAGCTACTTCAAGACCGTCGGGGCCCGCAAGCCCCACGTAGAAAGTACCGATGGGGATGCCGGGGCGTCCTCCGGTGGGACCCGCGACGCCTGTTACGGATATGGCGTAGTCGGTTGATGTGAGGTCGCGTGCGCCTACCGCCATCGCAATCGCGACTTCGGGGCTGACGCTGCCCTTGTTCTCATACACATCGTCCGACACGCCGAGGACGGACTGCTTCAGCCCACCGGTGTAAGCGATTACACCTCCGGGAAACCAGCGCGAACTGCCGGGCACCGTACTGAGCAAGTATCCCATAAGCCCGCATGTGTCCGCCTCCGCAACCGATACCCGTATGTCCTGCGCTGTCAGTAGTTCTGCGATCTGTTCGACTTTCATTGGTATTCCTCCTTCAATTGCCAATTGCGCCTTCGCCAGATATTAGTGTGGACATTGTCGTATGTCAAAAGTAGAATGCCGATATGAAACAGGCGGGAAGGATACGAGTAGCGAGAGGATTCTGCAAATTCACAGGAAATTGGTCTGAAATCAGGGAACAAAACAAAAGCCTGCATCGTTCTAGGCTTAAATGGGCAAGATTCTGACTTGCGAAGACCACGATATGGAGGCTGACTGAAATGAAGAAAATGATACGAACTCTGTCAGTTATTGGAGCGGTGTTAGCGCTAGGGTTGGCTATGGTAGCGTGTGGAGCTTCGGGAGAGATGGCATCCGCCCCTGCCCCTGCGCTACCAACGGCTGCTCCGCAGGCACCGCAAGCAATGCCGGCTGCTCCGGCCCCGGTTGCTCCGGCTGCTCCGGCTCCTCCGGCTCCGGCTGCTCCGGCCCCGGTTGCCCCGGCTGCTCCGGCTGCTCCGGCGACGTCCGCGCCCGCTCCACAAGCGCCCGCCCCTCCGGCTCCTACCACTCAGCCTCCTGCTGCACCGCCCACACACCCGCAGGCCGCGCCGCCCGTGCGTCCGCAGGTTGGAGCGGTAAGAAATACTCAGCCCGAAGCAACGACTTTCCAAGGGCATGCGCGCGTCGCGGTTACACCGACGGAAATTGACAATGTTTCCACTTTCAGTCTGGACACCGATCGAGCATCATATTTCCTGGCGCTCGGCTGGGCGCGTTCCGGCTATGAGGTGGACCCTGACTCGGTTCGTGAAGAGGAGTGGATTAACGCCTTTGACTATCGCTATAAGCAGCCTGCGAGAGATGACAGTTTCGCCATCCACACGGATGTCATACAGCATCCCCTGAATCGTAGCATGCTTATGGCGCGCATAGGATTTCAGGCGCCGGATGTGAGCGATGACGGCAGGCCGTTGAACGTCACGCTGGTGCTGGACGCGTCGGGGTCTATGGCTGACGGCAACCGAGTAGATATTGCGCGAGAAGCCGCTGAGAGCATACGCCAGAGCCTTCGCAGGGACGACCGAATAGCCGTAGTTCACTTCACTGATCACGTTATCGACAAACTCACTGTTAAGCATCAAGAGCCGGATAGTAGGAA
>JAGGDZ010000254.1 GCA_024648655.1 Chloroflexota bacterium
CATGTTCGTCAACTGGGACGCCGCAGGCTGCGGAAAACAGGGCACACAATATCGTGAGGGAGATGATTAATCTGAGTAATCGTTGTGAATAGGGAGCGAAATGGCTCAATAGGCCATGCTGTTCAGGACAATCTCGACCGAAACTCATAGGAACCCCCTTGCGGCTGGCCGGTGTGGCTACTCCCTACAAGTCGCCGACTCCCCAGACGTGTGCCTCAAGGGGGTAAGGACGCACACTGCCCCTGCCGAACACACGTCAACGGAGTTTGAGTGACTTGTAGGGAGTCGTGAGAAAGTTACATCAAGCTATCAGGAGAGTCAACATGGGGGATGGAGCATTGCCTAATTTCGGAGTGGTTGGTCAACCGTGTCAGACTTTGACACTCTCTCCTAGTTCGCCTTGACACTCTAAAAGTTGTTCTTTAGGATTCTGCTATGGGTATTCTGACGGGAGTTGAGGATGCCAAGCAGGTACCAGCGCGAAATCGAAGACATCCTCGAGAAGGCTGGCGAGGTAGGGCCAAAGCGTCGTCCCAGACGCGAGTCGAATCGTCGCAGCTTTCGACAATTGGTGTGTCTCTACGTCAAACAGTCGCTAAGCGGCAATCTGTTCTCCATATCTCCGGGCAGGATAATGCTGTTCGGCTTTGTGTTGCTTCTCTCGTTCCTGCTGGTGCGGCCGTTCAGCGCTGGAGTCGCTGGAACGCTCTCCTGGGCCGGCCTTTTCATCTTCATCGTGGGCTACGCCTTAGTTCTCGTTCGCCCACCCAAGATCGAAAAGCGTTGGCGTGGCGAGTCCATTGAGATGGGTCCATCCAGTGGTTCATGGCTGGACCGGATCAGACGGCGGATCACCAGGAGCTGAGCCGACTCTGCGATCTCATCACACCTGAGGAAGACAAAGAAGGGCAAGATTGAATCTTGCCCTTCTCTTTTCTCACAACAAAGTCCAGTAACTAGACTGCGCACTCACCCTCGCCGCGTTCCAGGATGTACTTGACCGTCTTACTCCAGTCTATGTACATATCCAGAGACTCCCGGTTGAGTTCCGGCACATCCTTGAACTCGGCCAGCACCGGCTCGAACGACTCTGGCCCTACGCGCGCCGCGAAATCCCTAAATATTTCATCATTCTGGCGTTCGGTCTTGTAGAACTCGAGCACCTTCCTGAGCGCGTCCGGCATCCGCTTTGCTGGCACCTTGGTCTTGACCCTAAGGCCGATGCGCGTATCCCCCTCCTCGAATCCTCCGCCGAGGAACAGCTCATACGCCGGCACCTGCCCGCTCGGACCCTTGGCCGCCGCGCCATGGAATCCGATGTCCGCGACGTGGTGCTGTCCGCATCCGTTCGGGCAACCACTCATCTTGATGTGCATCTTGCGGATTAGCGGATCAGCCTCCTGGTCTATGACCGAGACAGCGTCTGCGACGGCGCGGCCCAGACCCATAGAAGACGTTATACCCAGCTTGCAGCTGTCGGTGCCCGGGCAGGAGACCACGTCAGTGATCTCAAGTGCGCCCGCATCTCCGAAACCGATCTCCTTGAGCTTCAACCACACCTCGTAAAGCGCTCCTTCAGGCACCCACCTGATGGCCAGGTTCTGCTGGTGCGTCAGCCTCACACGGCTCGCACCATAAGTGCGACTGAGATCGGCAAGCTGGTGGAACTGCTCAGGATTGATGTCGCCCAGCGGCAGCTTCGCGGTCACGGTATGGTATCCGCTCTGCTTCTGAGATTGAACGTTGGTGGCAAGCCAGCGGTCGAACTCGGGATCCGACCCAGTGACAAAGTCGCCGTGCAGAGAAGGCGCGTCCGCCTCTTCGTCGTCTATGAACAGCAGTCCTGTCGGGTCAAACGATCGCTGTGCCCAGTCCTCCTGGAGCTGCTCCTCTACAAGGTCGCGGTAATCGTCGATTCCAATGCGGTCGATCAGGAACTTGACGCGCGCCTTCATCCTGCTGCGCCTGAGCTCGTCCGAGTTGTGGAACACTCTGAGCGCCGCTTCGGTTATCTTTAGGTACTCGTCTGTGCTGACGAACTCGTACAGGGTGGGCGCGATGCGAGGCATAATCGAGGTGCCTCCACCCATGACCATCTTGAAACCGCGCTGCCCGTCCTTGATGGAGGGTAGGAAACCCACGTCGTGGATACCGGTTATCGCGCAGTCTCGCGCGCAGCCTGAGAACGCGGTCTTGATCTTGCGCGGCATGGACTGGGTGAACGGGTGTCGCACGAAGTATCTGGAATACGCCGCGGCGTATGGTGTTACGTCGAATGGCTCTTCGGCGCAGACTCCAGCGATCTCGCAGCCGGTCACGTTTCTCACGGTGTTTCCGCATGCCTCGCGAGTGGTCAGCCCAACCGATGCGAGCAGCCGCATCATCTCTGGCGTGTCTTCAAGAGGTATGTGGTGGAGCTGAATGTTCTCTCGCGTGGTGACGTGGCCCTTGTTGAGCGGCGCGAACCGGGCGACGATGTCGCCCATCATGTCGAGCATGTCAGCGGTCATGCCGCCGAAGGGGATCTTGATGCGGAACATGTGAACGTCTGGCTGCCTCTGTCCGTAAACGCCCTGGCGGAGTCGGAACGCCATAAAGTCGGTCGGGTCCCAATTGCCTGACTGGAATCTCTTGACTCCTGCTTCAAACTCCTCAATTTCCGAGGGGTAGTAATCGATGATCGGCTTGGTCTGAGTCATTACCATGAGGTCCTTACTAGATGGTGGGCGACGGCCTGAAAATAGCAACGTCCCGCTCGCAGGCGCGAAACGGGACGTTCTTCGGTTGCAGTAGCTCCGAGGCGCCCCTATGCGGGGCAGCTACAGATGCATGTCAGAGCGCGGCTGCGGAAACTAGCCATAGCCAGACCAATTTATCAATCTGCTGTATGGGTGTCAACTGACCCTGCACGTCCGTAACCGTCCCGTAGGCGGTGTGGAATGTTGGTGGCGGGTGGAGAGAGTCAGTGTGGTTCGGGGAACGCTCATGTCTAGGCAGCGATCATCTCGTCCAGGCCAAGTCCTTCCTGACCGCTCCAGACCCATTGTGTCAGTCCAAGCCCGTTCATCATCCCCTCTTCACTCCTGTACCCTCTGACCTTTCTGTATCTGATCTTGCTCCCGACCGTCTGTGGGACGGTTACCAGGGTGTTGTCAGTGTGCACAATTCTCAGATGATCGGAATGTGCGCTGACAATGTGCGATATCGAGTTCGTTACCTCTGCTGGGATGATCAACGCACTACAGGTGACTTTGGATGGCGTAAATCGCGCGAGCGGCTCGACATGGCGATGTTGCCTCACAAACTCGTTGCATGGTATGTCTGCTGAGGGTTGGCTGAGA
>JAGGDZ010000531.1 GCA_024648655.1 Chloroflexota bacterium
ATTCGCCCGTTTCTGGGTTTATCTTAAGACCCTTGCCCTTCTCCATGCCCTCCGGGGAGAGGGTGTAGCTGAGCTTCTGGTTGTCGCCATCCGAGGCATGCGCTCCGAAGTTGATGGGAAGGCCAATTACATCGGGGCTGGCCTCGTCATCCATGTGCTCAAGAATTCTCACATCACTTGTGAGGGCGTCGAGCGCGGCGTCATTGAACACAGGCGCCGAGTTGCCCGCTGCCACATGAACTTCAACTTCCATCAGGCTGCGATTGGACGAGTTGCCCTCTTCGTTGGCCTGAATAGTAAACGAAGCCGGCATCGGCGTCGCGTCCGGCTTAAGCCAGATGCTCGCCTCATTGCTAGTGCCATTTCCGCCGTCAATGTAGTACGGCAAGTCCGCACCATTCTTAAGGCTGTAGTTTATCAGTTGCTGATGTACTCCCCTCCCTCCAAGAACAGGGTCTGAATTAGGGTCCAGCACAACAACCTTGACGCCAGCAATCTTGCCTTTCGCGCCCTCGTTCACGGTAAGCATATAGGACGATGGAGCCATCTCATTAGGATCATTAACGGTGCCGTCAGCGTTGAATCCCTTTTCGGTGCTTACGCCCGTCACGCCGTCCAATTCTATGGCGCCCAGATCATCAAGCGGATGGTAGATGACATTCACATCAAATTCATCGCCCACAGTATCAGGAAGCAGGCGACCTGTAGCGTCAGACACCTTAACGGTGATGGTGGCAACGCCGACATTGTCAGCGCGGAGATCCGGTGGATCATCGTTATCATCATCATTGCCGGCTGTAACTTTCAGATTCGTCTCTGCATCCAACTGCCCGCGCAGCAGGACTCCACCGAAGAGTTTACGCACCTCAGCGCGCTGGTCAATGGGGGTTTCGGTAAGCGCTCTGTACGGCTTCATGTAGCTAGAGGGATCGTCTAATGCCTTCGCCGCGACATACATCTCAGGTCCACTGAGCATATCCCAGTGGAACGCATCCGTCACCTTCTTTTTTGCTTCGTCCGAAATGTTTTCGTAATCCCCGATGCCATCATCGGTTTGCACCTCACCACCGATGGTGTATTCGCCACACCAATCAACATCGTCGCAAGGAACAGCATCAGAGGTGTCTGAATCAAGAGTAGCATCCGACAACCCAATGACTGCTTGCCTTTCTGCCTGTAATAGGCCCTTCCACCAGGATGCGACGACGCTATTAGCACCGGCTTTGTCGTTCATG
>JAGGDZ010000228.1 GCA_024648655.1 Chloroflexota bacterium
TGCGTGTCTGAAGAGATATGCAAAAGTTCCGCTTCGTCCCGCTTCGTGCCCTTTCGTCCTTTTCCGAAGCCTGTCCCTGCGGAGGCGGGGAGTGGGAAACCGGAACCTGTTTGCTCAAATGGCGCTTGAGCTACCCTTCTGCGTATTTCCCGCTTCTGCGATTAACCTTGCCTAGTGTCTTGCGTGCGATTACAATAGTAGAACGTGTCGGGGCGTAGCGCAGTCGGGAGCGCGCCACGTTCGGGACGTGGAGGTCGCTGGTTCAAGTCCAGTCGCCCCGACCATGTTCACATGCCAACAGTCTCGTCATTTCCCCCAGCCTCTCCCAGAGAGAAGGGTTCAACAATAAAAGGACGCGATAATCATTTGTCAATGTGATGAAGCGCGCCGTTTTTTATTGACAATGGCTGTCGAACTTTGCTAACCTCATTTCCACTGAACATAATGAGACGATAATAAGAAAACGCAGTGAAGGGGAGTAGTACGGAAGGCACCGGCCCCAGAGAATCGGCGGCGCTGTAAGCCGATGCCAGGACCTTCCAGAACTCGCCCCGGAGCGCCCAATCCGAAAGTCAGCGCCAAGTATTAACAAGCGCTGCTCATTAGGACTGGTCGGCTGGCAACCGTTAACAGCCTTTGAGAGGCCCCCCTTCTTCCTGGGGGCAAATTGGGTGGTACCGCGAGATTTCAAATCCCGTCCCTTTTTTAATGGACGGGATTTTTTGTTGGGAGCTTTCAGCGAACAACGGAGGTGTTCGATATATGAAGATGAACGGTGGGCAGATGGTCTGCGAGAGCCTCATTCGTGAAGGCGTGGACGTGATTTTCGGGCTTCCGGGCGGGGCGATACTGCCGCTGTACCAGACGTTGCCCGAGTTTCCGCAGCTTCGCCATATTCTTGTGCGCCACGAGCAGGGCGCCGCGCATGCCGCGGACGGATATGCGCGCGTTACCGGACGTCCCGGTGTAGCGTGGGCGACATCCGGACCCGGCGCGACTAATCTCGTTACCGGCATCGCCACAGCGCAGATGGACTCCGTTCCTATGGTCGTTATCACAGGACAGGTCGGCAGAGCGGCGATTGGCACCGATGCCTTCCAGGAATGCGATACAACGGGAATCACGCTGCCGATAACCAAACACAACTACCTCGTAATGAACGCCGCCGAAATTCCCAGCGTCATAAAGGAAGCGTTCTATATTGCCAATACGGGCAGGCCGGGACCGGTTCTGGTGGACATACCTAAAGACGTATTCACGGAAGTTGCTGAGTTCGAGTATCCGGATGAGATCGACCTCCCCGGTTACAAGCCCACCCTAAAGCCACACTCCGGGCAGGTGAGGCGTGCGGCAAGGCTTATCGAAGAAGCGGAGCGTCCGGTAATCCTCGCTGGGCACGGCGTCATAATTTCGAGGGCTTATGATGAACTGCTGGAACTTGCCGAAAAGGCGCAGATACCGGTTGTTACCACACTACTGGGAGTGAGCAGCTTCCCGACGGGACATGTTCTGTCCGCAGGTTGGCCCGGGATGCACGGGATGGCATATGCAAGCATGGCGCTCGAAGAGTCCGACCTGCTAATCGCGCTAGGCATGCGATTTGACGACAGAATCACCGGTGACACGCGGACTTTCGCAGTCAACTCCAAGAAGATTCATGTCGATATTGACCCTTCTGAAATTGGCAAGAACATCGCAGTTGATGTCCCAATAGTGGGCGACATAAAGCTCGTTCTGCAAGCTCTGAACAAGCGTGTCAAGCCACTTCTGCATGGCAACTGGATTGCTAGAATCGATGAGCTTCGGCAAGAACACCCACTGCTTGGGGCGGATTCATCCGACAGCCTTGAGATGCGCTATGTAGTGCAGGCGATCGATGAGGCGACGAACGGCAACGCCGTTATCGTAACGGGTGTTGGACAGCACCAGATGTGGGCAGCGCAGTATTATTCATTCAAGCAGACAAACTCGCTGGTGTCGTCCTGCGGCTCCGGTGCGATGGGCTATGAAGTCCCCGGCGCGATGGGCGCACAAGTCGGAGCGGAAGACCGCGTGGTGTGGTCGGTCGCGGGGGACGGTGGCTTCCAGATGACGATGGTGGAACTCGCCACGCTGGTAGAGAACAACATCCCTGTCAAGTTCGCCATAATGAACAACAACTCGCTTGGAATGGTTCGGCAGTGGCAGGACTTCTTCTACGAGCACGACCATGTTGCCACGATCTACAGCGGCAACCCCGATTTCGTGAGGCTGGCGCAGGCTTTCGGCATGCTGGGCATTCGTGTTACCGAGAAGAGTCAGGTGAGCGCGGCTATCGAGCGCGCGATGCTTCATCCCGGTCCCGTCATCGTTGACTTCGTGATCGAGAATGACGACAACGTGTACCCGATGATACCGGCCGGCATGTCGATTCAGCAGCTCATCGAGGAGCCGTCGCCCGTATTCCAGGAGGTGATCGGATGACCATGATAGCCGAAGCCAGCAGACATACGATAACCGCCCTGGTCGAAGACAAGCCCGGCGTGCTGAATCGCGTCGCCAGCATGTTCAGGCGGCGGGGATTCAACATATCCAGCCTGGCGGTGGGCAACAGCGAGATTCCCAACCTGTCACGCATGACATTCGTCGTCGAGGGCGACAGTCGCACCGTGGAGCAGGTTACCAAGCACCTGCACAAGTTGATAGACGTCATTAAAGTGTCGGACATCTCAGACGACAACGCTGTTGCGCGCGAACTTGCGTTGATACGGGTGCACACCGACACACATACGCGCAGCGAAGTTATGCAGATTGTTGACCTGTTCCGCGCGCATGTCATCGATGTCGCCGCTGACAGCTTGATAGTTGAGGTCGTAGGCGATGAGGAAAAGGTGAACGCCCTTCAGAACTTGCTCGAACCCTATGGCGTGATGGAGGTTATGCGAACCGGCATCGTAGCAATGACACGAGGAATGAACCCTAACAACGGCGTTAGCGGCAGGAGAAACGGCAGCTCCGGCAGAACTGCGTTCAGCGAAACCGGAAGTGTGTAAGCACGTTATCAGTTGTCAGGACTCATCTACCACGACTGGCGGTACCCCTTTGGTGATTGACCGGTGATTAACTGTTGATTAACCGGTGATTAACCGTCGATTGACCGTTGGACTGATAACCCATAACTGGCAACTGCAAACTAATCAACCTGAAAGGACGAAACTAAATGGCAAAGATGTACTACGAAGCGGACGCCGATATGTCACTGGTGGACGGCAAAACCTTTGGCATAATCGGCTATGGCAGCCAGGGCCACGCCCACGCGCTCAACCTGCACGACAACGGGCTTGATGTGATGGTCGGACTGTACGAGGGCAGCAGCAGCATCGCAAAGGCGGAGGCGGACGGGCTGAAGGTCGGACTGGTCGCCGATGTCGCGGAGCAGTCGGACATCATCATGATGCTGATTCCCGATCACCTGCAATCCGAAGTGTACAGGGAGTCCATTCAGCAGCACATGCTTCCGGGCAAGACGCTGATGTTCGCGCATGGCTTCAACATCCACTACAACACCATCCAGGCGCCGGAGGGCGTGGATGTGTCTATGGTGGCGCCCAAGGCTCCCGGGCATCGCATGCGCGAGGTCTTCACCAAAGGCTCGGGCGTCCCCGGTCTGCTCGCAGTGCATCAGGATGCCACCGGCAATGCTCACTCAATTGGCTTGGCATACGCGCGCGGCGTCGGCTGCACGCGCGCCGGAGTGCTCGATACAACATTTAAGGAAGAGACCGAAACAGACCTGTTCGGCGAGCAGGCAGTTCTCTGCGGCGGCGTAACCGCTCTGGTCAAGGCTGCCTACGAGACCCTTATCGAGGCGGGCTACCAGCCGGAGTCGGCGTACTTCGAGTGCATGCACGAACTGAAGCTCATCGTTGACCTGCTATACCAAGGCGGCATGGGCTACATGCGCTACTCTGTCAGCGACACCGCCGAGTTCGGCGACTACACCCGTGGTCCCGTCGTGGTTGACGAGTCGGTGAAGGCGAACATGAAGGAAGTGCTCGCGCGCATCCAAGACGGCAGCTTCGCCCGCGAGTGGATCGCTGAAAACGACGAGGGCCGCCCGACCTTCTACCGCATGCGCGAAGAGAACGCCGCACACCCCATCGAAGAGGTGGGCAAGGAACTGCGTGCCATGATGCCTTTCCTCCAGGACGTGGATTAGGGACCGAAAACTGACATGGATGGACAGGACGAACAGGACGAGGACGGGATGGTGAACATACAAGCGGTGCTCTTCGATGCCGATGGCGTCTTGCAGCATACGGTAGAAGGAGGACGTGAGAAAATCGCTACTCTTGATGGGTCGGCGACTCCCAATGAGGATTTCCTACAGGACTTCTTCAAGGCGGAGACACCGTGCCTGCGGGGGGATGCTGACCTGGCTGACACGATCGCCGATGTCCTGAAAAAATGGGACTCACCCTACACCGTTGAACAGGCGATTGAGACACACACGAAAATAGTTGCGATGAACCCCGAATCAATCGAAGTAGTCCACGACCTGAGAAAGTTAGGAGTGCCCACCTATCTTGCTACCAACCAGCACGAGTATCGAGCACGGTATATGTCAGAAGTCTTTCGCTATGCGGACATCTTCGACGGCGAGTTCTACTCTTGCAGACTAGGTACAAAGAAACCTGAGCCGGACTACTTCCACGCTGTGCTCAAATCGTTGCCCTATCCACCTGAACGGCTTCTATTCATAGATGACAGGAGTCAGAATGTCGCCGCCGCAAGAAGTGTTGGCATTCATGGCGTTGAGTATGAGATATGCCAGGGCGTTGAGGCGTTACGCTCTATTCTGAGAGAGTACGGGCTTGAGAACTGCACGCGATGATGCCGTTCCTGCAGGATGTGGACTAGGGGAATAGGCAGTGACGACAACGACTGAACAAGAAACAACGAACGAACGGCTTGCTAGGCTAGAAGCCACTGTGGAAGCGCTTGTGCGCGAGGTGAGCGACCTCAAGCAGGATGTACGGACTTATTTCATTGCTCTGCTCACTTTGATGATAACCATGTGGGTGACTCTCATGGTCGCCATAATTATGAGAACTTAGTCAAGGAAGGAAAACAACATGAACCGCACGGAGGCATCCTTCGCAGTTCGCCGCAACGACCGGGTTATGGCAATGCTCGGTCAGGCGGACTGCGTTGTCCTTGGGTAGTCGGCGTTCACACAGCAACGACTGACTACCGAACACAGATAACCGACAGGAGATGAAGATGTCTGACGAAAAAGTAATTATTTTTGATACAACGCTCCGAGACGGCGAGCAGTCCGCCGGCATCGGGCTGACCACGCAGGAGAAGCTGGAAATCGCGCGACAGCTCGACAGGCTGGGTGTTGACGTAATTGAGGCGGGTTTCGCCGCAAGCTCTCCCGGCGACTTTGAAGCGGTGCAAACGATAGCCAAAGAAGTGCGGCGCCCCGTTATCGCTTCACTCGCCCGCTGCGTGCTGCCTGATGTGGACGCCGCTTGGGAGGCGATCAAGGATGCCGAGCACCCGCGCATCCATGTGTTCATTTCCAGCTCCGACGTGCAAATAATGAACCAACTCCGGAAGAATCCGGAAGAGGTCATGGACATGGCGATAGCTTCCGTCGAGCGCGCCAAAAGCTACTGCGATGATGTGGAATTCTCGCCGATGGACGCCACGCGCACCGACATCGAATACCTGTACAAGATGCTGGAAGGCGCGATTGCCGCAGGCGCCACGACCATCAACATCCCTGACACCGTTGGCTACGTCATGCCCTGGGAGTTCCGCGAGCGCATCCGCCTCATCAAGGAAAATGTGCCGAATATAGATCAGGCAACCCTGAGCGTCCACTGCCATAACGACCTGGGCCAGGCGGTCGGCAACAGCCTCGCCGCCGTTGCCGAAGGAGCGCGGCAAATCGAAGGCTGCATCAACGGGCTTGGCGAACGCGCCGGCAACGCCGCCCTCGAAGAGGTCATAATGGCGCTGGAAACGCGCAAGGATATGTACGGCGTTGACACGAATATCAACACGCGCCAGATTTACCGCACCAGCCGCCTCGTCAGCGACATCACAGGATTCGCGGTTCAGCCAAACAAGGCGGTCGTGGGCGCCAACGCCTTCCGTCACGCCTCCGGCATTCACCAGGACGGTGTGCTCAAAGAGCGCACCACCTTTGAGATTATGGACCCGCAGTCCATCGGGTGGCCCAGCAACGAGCTTGTGCTGGGCAAGCTGAGCGGCAGGGCAGGGCTGCGCGCGCGTCTCGAAGAGTTGGGCTACCACCTCGACCAAGACGAACTGAACAACGCATTTGAGGAATTCAAGAACCTTGCCGACCGCAAGCCCGAGGTTACGGACACAGATCTGGTCGCGTTGATGTCTATGCAGCGGCGCAGAGTCGATGTACCCGCCGTATATACACTAAAACACGTGCAGGTAACTTGCGGAAATCACGACGTTCCGACCGCAACGGTAACCCTGATTGACAACGAGGGCGATTCTCAGACGGACGCCGCGATCGGCACCGGTCCCGTTGATGCCGTGTACAAGGCGATCAATCGAATTATCGATGTGCCGAACAGACTGACCGAGTATCGCGTGGACGCCGTAACCGAGGGTATTGATGCCCTTGGCGATGTTACGATTCGCATCGAGAAGGATGAACACGCATATGTCGGACGCGGCTCGGACACCGACATCATCGTGGCAAGCGCCAAGGCGTATATGAACGCGCTGAACCGCCTCATTGCCACCGAGGAGATGCGCCCCACTGAGGAAGTGCCCATCTCCTAGCCCAACAAAATATAAGACCATGGACTAGCGGGGGCGGCGCAGAAAGCCGCCCTCACCAATATGCAAATTTGGGAGGTTTGCAAGCAAATGCCACCAAAGACAATGTTCGAGAAGATTTGGGACAGCCATGTGGTTCACGAGGAAGCCGGTCAGCCGACCATTCTGTATGTTGACCTACATCTTGTCCACGAAGTAACGTCGCCACAAGCGTTCGAAGGGCTGCGAATGGCGGGTCGCAAAGTGCGCCGCACCGACCTGACAGTCGCCACCGCCGATCACAATACGCCCACATGGGACCTGTCCCTGCCCATCACCGACCCCATCGCGCAGCAGCAGCTTGACGCGCTGACCAGAAACTGCGAAGAGTTCGGCGTAACTCTCTACGACAGGTTCAGTCCGCTTCAGGGCATCGTCCACGTCATAGGACCGGAACAAGGCTACACGCAGCCGGGCAAAGTCATCGTCTGCGGCGACAGTCACACGTCCACGCACGGCGCGTTCGGCGCGTTCGCAATGGGCATCGGTACATCCGAGGTCGAGCATGTGCTCGCCACCCAGACGCTGCGCCAGTTCAAGCCCAAGACGATGGAAATTCGCGTCAACGGCAGTCTGCCCACCGGCGTTACCGCAAAGGATGTTGTGCTTAGCATCATCGGGAAGATAGGTGTTGCGGGCGCTACGGGCCATGTCATCGAGTACACGGGCGAGGTGATCCGTTCGCTGTCGATGGAAGGACGCATGACCGTGTGCAATATGTCCATCGAAGGCGGTGGTCGCGCGGGTATGATAGCGCCTGATGACACGACGTTCGAGTACATGCGTGGCCGCGCTCAGGTGCCGCAGGGTGAAGACTTCGATGCTGCCGTTGAAGAATGGCGCAATCTCGCCTCGGACGAGGGTGCAGAATATGACAGCCTGGTCGAAATCGATGGCTCGGCTCTCGAACCGCATGTAACGTGGGGCACTAACCCCGGCATGGTCGCTCCCGTTACGAGCCGTGTGCCCGACCCGAATTCCTACGGCGATGCCGGCGACCAAGAATCCGTTGGACGGGCACTGCAATACATGGGGCTTGAGCCGGACACTCCTATCCAGAACATCGAACTGGATAGAGTATTTATCGGATCCTGCACGAATTCTCGAATTGACGATCTTCGCGCCGCCGCTGAGATAGCCCGTGGCCGCAAGGTCAACGATAATGTTTATGCGATGGTCGTGCCCGGTTCGGCTGCAATAAAGAAGCAGGCCGAAGAAGAAGGTTTGGACGCTATCTTCAAGGACGCCGGCTTCGACTGGCGGGTGGCGGGCTGCTCGATGTGCCTCGGTATGAATCCGGACATCATTCAGCCGGGTGAGCGTTGCGCCTCCACCTCGAATCGCAACTTCGAGGGACGGCAAGGCAAGGGCGGTCGTACCCACCTGGTCAGCCCAGAAATGGCGGCCGCGGCAGCAATCGCAGGGCACTTCGTTGACATCCGTGAGTGGTAGAAGTCTGGCACACGCCGTTGTTGGAGGACAGACGAGTGAGTGCAGGGCACCACAGTAGTACTATGAGACGGGAATTACTGCCGTATGTAGAGAGCTTGTACGCGCTGATGTACTTACCTCTGCTGATTGTGGGAACGGCGTTCGTAGTGTGGTACGAACTCACGCGCAAGGCCATGGAATACAACCACACTGCTGCCGACACGGTATATGCTATTATCATCGATGTTGGGTATGTGAGCGTAGCGGACGCTGGAGTTACCTTTGGCGTCGTGGAAGGAGGCATTGCGATAATGATTCTAGCAAGGCGCTGGTTGGAAAGAATAGAAGAAAAGAGAGAGGCGGAGATAGCCGAAGGAATAGCGCAAGGAATAGCGCAAGGCCACGCGGAGCGGCAGAAGAAGTGGGAAGATTGGAATCGCCGCCGTCTGCAAGCGCTTGAGGAAGGACGCGAGTTCACCGAGCCATCGCCGAGCCTGTACGACGACGAAGATGAAAATCGTTAATGTGAGGAAGGCTATAGTTTTTGGGATAATTGTGTTGTTCGTCGGATCTATGGCTTGTGCCTCGCAGCAACCACAAGGCGAGCGGCTTTTCACCGAGAACTGCGCGCGCTGCCACGGTGAGAAAGCGGATGGTACGGATTTGGGACCACCCCTGGTGCATAGGCTGTACGAACCGGGGCATCATCCCGACTTTTCATTTCACAATGCCGTGAAGAACGGAGTCATATCCCACCACTGGGAATTCGGCGACATGCCGCCCGTCGCCGGGCTTTCTGAGCCTGAGATAACTCAAATAATCGCGCATGTCAGGAATTTGCAGCGTGATGGTGGCATAATAAAATAGCCTGAATCGGATAATGAAAATGGAGCGAAATTAGAATGGACGCATTCGTAAAGCATGAGGGCGTTGTGGCGCCGCTGAACCGTGTCAACGTTGACACTGACCAGATTATTCCGAAGCAATTCCTGAAGCGCATAGAACGCACAGGTTTCGGCCAGTTTCTGTTCAACGACTGGCGTTTCAAAGAGGATGGCTCTGCAAACCCGGATTTCATCCTGAACCAGCCGGGCTATGAAAGCTCATCTATTCTCGTAGCGGGCCGTAACTTCGGCTCCGGTTCGTCACGCGAGCATGCGCCCTGGGCATTGCAGGACTACGGTTTCCGCTGTGTCATCGCGCCCAGCTTTGCCGACATCTTCTTCAACAACTGCTTCCAGAACGGATTGCTCCCGGTTGTCCTGCCGGAAGACGTCGTTGAGCGCATTCTTGAGAAGGCGGAGAGTACGCCCGGCTATACGCTCAACGTTGACCTTGACGGACAACGTGTCTGGGACAATGACGAGGAGATTTCCGCTTCGTTCGAGATAGAGGCGTTCCGTCGCTATCTGCTGCTTAATGGGCTGGACGACATCGGCTTGACTCTCGAGCAGGAAGACTCGATAGCCGCGTTTGAATCGAACCGCAGTCCGCATGGCGGCACGCTCACAGTTGGCGCCTAGAGGCTCGGAGACATAACCGCAATTGCCGATCCCTGAAGAAAACCCCATCGTAGTCGCGCCAACTCCAACGCCATTCACTGAGGACGACGCGGTTGACTACGATGCGCTGGAACGCAACATCGGGCGCTGGCTCGAGACGCCGCTGTCCGGCTTTGTGCTGACGACCGCAAATGGTGAAGAACTGGCACTCAGCGAGGCGGAGCGCATCGAAATTGTTCGTGTAGCTTCGAGGGCGCACGGCGGTCGGCGATTCACCGTAGCGGGCATCGACAGTCCTTCAACTCGTGAGACCCTGCGTCTGGCGGACGAATACGCCGCAGTGGGCGCCGACTTGGTGCGGGTACGCGTTCCCAGAGGTCTGTCGGATTCCGCCGTCGAAGCTTACTTTCAGACTGTTACCCGTCGATCGGCTCTTCCGGTCGTTGTCATTCACCAGACCTTCAGCGGAGTACCCGCCGCATCGCCGGAAACGCTGGGCGCTGTGTGCGCTATGGACAATGTTTTCGGCTACATCACCGACCACGACATCCGATTCGAGGCGTATGTGCGTGCGGAAGCGCCTGACAGTCGGCGATTCTGGATTTGCAACGGCGGCTTGCTGGCGTATGGTGCTCTGATGGGTGCTAACGGCGCATGCATGTGGCTGGGCAATATCGCTCCGAGACTGTGCCTGGACATCATGGCGCTCGGCTTGCAGGAGAAGTTCGTAGAGGCACGACGGCTGCAGGAGTCCGCTTCCTTACTCGACCGCACGATAATCAGATACGGTACGCCTGGTGTCAAAGAGGCGTTGCGACTACTTGGATTCGAGGGGATGCGTCCCCGCCTGCCGACTCCAAGTGTCGATGATGAAGCGATCTCACGGATTCGCGCAGTGCTGAAATCAGAGATGCTGCTGCAATAGAAATCTGTCCGAGAGCGTCAGTGTCAATCGTACATCGCAGCGCTCTGGGGCGGTTCCGACTGTCCGGGCGCCTGGCGGCGCGCGATGCGGCGAACCCCACTGGACACAAGCCCCTGCAACGCGCTCGCTTCTCGGTTGATGGCAGCGCGGAAGTATGAACTGTACTCCCCCATGTTGCGGAACTTCTTGTACCGGTCCCTGAGCAGGCTGCGGCCCGACTTGGAGTGCAGCGCGGCAAGTTCCTGCAAGAGCACACGCCTGAACTGTCTCGCCGCTTCATCCGGGTCGGTGTGCGCGCCGCCCGGGGGCTCCTGCACAAGCAGGTCAACGATGCCGTATTCACGGCAATCGTGCGCTGTGAGCTTCAGCGACTCAGCTACTTCCTCGGCTCGCCCTTCGTCCTGATATATCAACTCAGCCGCGCCTTCGGGCGAGATTGTGGAGTAGATTGCGTTCTCCATCATAAGCACCCTGTCTGCCACACCGAAGGCGAGCGCCGCTTCGCTTCCGCCTTCCCCTACAACTGCCGCAATGGTTGGCGTGCTTGTACCGCTCAGGCGCGCGATAGTTGCCGCGATCGCGCCTCCAAGACCACGCTCTTCCGATTCGATGCTGACATCAGGTCCCGTCGAATCGATGAGGGTCAGGATGGGCATTCCGAACTTCTCCGCCATATCGAACGCCCGCTGCGCCTTTCGGAATCCGCCCGGAGATATTCCCTTGTTCGAAGTTCTGCTTCGCTCTTGCCCTACAGCCATTATGGTCTGACCGCCAAGCTGTCCGAAACCGCAGATTACCGACTCGTCGTCTTCACTTGTGCGGTCACCATGAATCTCCACAAAGCTGCCGAACAGTTTACGCATATAGTCTGACGACGTAGGTCTGTCTTCGTGGCGAGCCAGCCTGACGTAGTCCCACGCGTCCGTCCGCTGCGGCTCCACGGTCTGTCTATGCCCCTTGTTCAAGGATGTCAGCCGGTACTTCTGACCAAGAAGGTCGAGCATGATTGCCAGCAAGGTACGCAGTTTTGAACGGTCAACTATGCCGTCAATCAGACCGTTTCTCAGATGCGACTCGGCCGTCTGTGAATTGCTGGGGAGCTGGTCTTCGGATGCTTCCTGGAGAGCGCGCACTGAGGAAAACCCGACGATTGCTTCAGGTTCGGCGACAATGATGTCCGCAAGGCTCGCGAAACTCGCGTATGTCTGGCCGGTGGCAGGATTAGCGAGCACGACGATGAACGGCAATCCCTTCTTGCCCAGCTGCACGGCAGCAATCGAGGTCTTCGCCATCTGCATCAATGAGAGTGCGCCTTCCTGAAAGCGCGCGCCGCCGCTGGTAATGACCGCGACTACGGGCAGATTTCGCTTTGTGGCTTGTTCCAGAGCCAGCGCGATTTTCTCCCCCACGACGCATCCCATCGTGCCACCCATGAATCCGAAGTCTAGCGCAATCAGCATTACAGGGCTGCCGCTGATGGAGCATCTGCCGGTTACCACTGCTTCGGTTAAGCCTGTGCGACGCTGGTCCCTGAAGATGCGCTGCTTGTACGACCCTCGTGAGGAAAACGATAGTGGGTCTAACGAAGAGACGGAGCGGTTAATCTCATGGAAGCTTTCCGCGTCCGCTAAAGAGTCGATGCGTTCCCGCGCTGTCAGGCTGTAGTGGAAGCGACATATCGGACAGACGTGTAATTGAGCATACAAGTCCGAAAATGCCATGCTCTGGTCGCAGACAAGGCATATCTCGCGTATGAGAGGCTCCGTAGGTCCGTTACGGCTGTTCATCACGGAACTGACTATGCCGGTGAAGTTACGCATTATAGCGCTCGCTCCAACTCTTGCTCGGGCTGCGCTTTTGCGGCAACCACATCATCTCATGTATCGCTTCTACGAGGCCCTCTTTCAAGAGTCTCACAGCAAGAGTGAAGTCCGACTAGCCTCCCGATATTTGATATTCTCGGAAGGGCAGCCGCTACACTGTACTACCGATTATAACATCCCTTGACTTGGAGCCGTCGCCTGCACTCACTACCCCATTCTCTTCGAGTTCATCCATGAGCCTTGCGGCGCGTGGATAACCAATGCGAAGACGTCTCTGCAACAGGGATGTAGATAGCTTCTTCTGAGTGTACGCCAGTTCCACCGCCTTGTCGAACAGGGCGTCCGTCGATGATGAGACTTCCGCATCTGCATCTTCCGACTCTTCCTCGGACACCGGACGCAGGTCAACGCTCGGAACCCAACCGCGCGGAGTCGTCTGCCAGAAATCAATGAGACGGTCAATCTCCTTGTCCGATATGAACGCTCCCTGAGCGCGCAAGGGTCTAGCGGCGTCGCGCGGTAGGTAGAGCATGTCGCCCTTGCCCAGCAGCTTCTCCGCGCCGTTGGTGTCCAGAATTGTGCGCGAGTCAATATGCGATGTTACGCCGAAGCTAATGCGGCTCGGGAAGTTCGCCTTGATCAGGCCGGTTACTACATCTACGGATGGGCGCTGCGTTGCCAGTATGAGGTGGATGCCGGTCGCCCGTCCAAGCTGCGCTAGGCGGCAAAGAGACTGTTCCACATCGAAGGCGGCGGTCATCATGAGATCCGCAAGCTCGTCAACGACCACAAGCAGGAACGGCATCTTAGCATCGCGCATGCGCTTATTGTATGCTTCGATATTGCGCACGCCGACTTCTTCCATCCGGCGGTAGCGATTCATCATCTCGTTGATGACGCCCTTCAGCATGCCGACTACTTCGTCCACTTCTACTATGACCGGACACAGGAGGTGCGGTATGCCGTTGTAAGGAGTCAGTTCCACGCGCTTGGGGTCCACAAGGAGCATACGCAGTTCGGCGGGCGAGCGCTCCATAAGCAGACCTGCGACGATTGCGTTAAGCGCCACGCTCTTGCCGGAGCCTGTCGCGCCGGCTATCAGCAGATGCGGCATTTTTGCCAGATCAAGTGTGAGGTTTTCACCACCTGTGCCCTTGCCCAGAGCGACAGGCAAGTCGGCATTCTTCCGAAGTTGCAGGTATTCGGGGCTTTCCATGATTGAACGGAGCGTAACCGGCGCAGGTTTCTCGTTGGGAATCTCGATGCCAACCTGCGCCTTGCCCATCACGGGCGTCTCGATACGCAGGTTGGGAGTACGCAGCGCGAGCGAAAGGTCCTGCTCCCGCGAGAGGATGCTGCCAACCTTGACACGCGTCTTCTGCTCCTGGCGCTTAGTTATCTGCTTTCCGTTCTGGTCTCGGATTGGATTCCCAAACTCGTCCTCAAGCTTGACCTGCTTGTACCGTCTCACCCAGCCGGGGATGATGCCGTACATCGTTACCGTAGGACCATACTTGATGTTGCCGATTTCTACTTCGATGTCGTAATCCGCGAGGGTCTGTCGGATCGTCTCTGCGGTCCTTCTGATCTGCTCTTTCGGTACGCCGCGATCCTGCACACTCTCCAGCATCTGAATGGACGGCTTCGCCCACTGCTCCCTGCTCTCGCCCAAGAGTCGCACTGTTATACCCGACTGCTCCGAATCACCCTGGGAATCGGGCGTTGCCGGGGCGTCCATCAAGTCTTCGATTGCTTGGGATCCGATTTCCATATCGAAATCTTCGTCTGTGTCATTGCTCGCTGACGGAAGTCCATTAAAGCCGTCAGGCTCAAAGTCGCGCTCATCATTCCCCGCATCGGCAAGCGCTGTTCCAAGAGTCGCATGGGAAAATCCAAAGTCGAAGTCCGTATTGGCTTGCATATCGGTTTCCTCTCGTTCTCGTATTTCTGCAACAGAATGGTCCACTAATGTCACAGTAGGCGAGGCTCGGTCATCCGCAGACGCGCTCAAAGTTGATTCAGTAGAGAGCGGTGTGCTGGCCGTAGCCATCGCAAATCTGGACAACGGACGCTGAGAATAATCGTCTATGCCCTCGATTTCCGCCCCGATCGCTGCCTCCGATGCTGCCCTGGTTGGTGATGACAAGTAGCCCAAAGAATTGCCTTTCTCTGCGGGCACTGAATCGCCGGATAGGTCTCGCTCCGACTCAGGATCCTGCTGCACGTGCCGAAACTGACTGCCAACGGCTCTGGAAATGAGCATAATACCGATGCAGCCATACGAGACCAACCTCCCCGTGGCAATAGCGAGCAGAGCCGCGAATGCGGGGGACAGAACGGAAACCGCGACAATAGCCAGCGCGCCAAGCCTGAGAATCTGCTGCCAGAGCACTGGACCGGCAATCGCCTCGCCGATTGTACCGCCCAGCGAGACGTACCCGTCGAGGGTAAACCAGGCGAGATGACCGTCTAGGGGCCTGAACAACGACAATATACCGAGTGTCAGGAGAACAAACAGCGCCGACGCCAACCAGTACCTGTAATGACGAAAGATGCTGGGCTTGATCATCATTACCGCAACGAGAACGCCTGCCCATATTCCGAACGGCATCATGCCTAGCCCCAGGGAAGAGGTTATGCGTTCCTGCGCCGTCCAGAATGCCTCGGTGATGGCTTCCTTAAACCAGAAGATTGCCGCGACTATGCCTATAACCGGAACGGCAAGCAGTTCGTACCATGTTACTTTGGATAGAAGATGAAAGGCCCTGGAGGGGAACCCAACAGCCTTTGATTGCGCGGAAATCGTGCTATTTTCCATTTGTAACTGACCTCGCCTGATGAAACATATACATGCGTCTCATAAGGAGTGGGTCAGGCGGCTCAATCGTCTTTCTCGGGACGATACGAACGTCATCTCTCTCAACTGGAATCTATCCAGCTTAGATGTACTCTATAACGGTGAGTACCGTGGGACGCCTACCAGTCTCTGCATGCAGAAACTTGGAGATCGAATCCCTGACCCTTGCCCTTGTCTTATCTAAAGTTAAGGCGGAGGGTCCCATTTCTTCTAGTGAAGTGAGTGCCTTTTTTGAAGTTTTTTCAAAAAGTTCTAAGGATTCGTTCAATTCCACGAAACCGAACGAGGCAATTTCAGGATCGGCGAGAACCTCGCTTGTACTCGCGCTGAGTGTCGCTGCGACAACAACGACGCCTTCTCTGGCGAGACGTCTGCGCTCCGCAAAGACGCTGCTATCTCCGTCCCAGAACGTTCTACCGTCAACGAATACATGCCCGGCGGGGACGTTGCCAATCACAACACCCTCCTCCGGTGTGAGGGCGAGGACATCACCGTCTTCCAGCACGAATGTATGCTCATCAGGTATGCCCATTGAGCGCGCGAGCGCCGCGTGCGCGACCAGATGGCGTCTTTCTCCGTGAATCGGCACGAAAAAACGAGGGTTGACTATGCTCAGCATGGTCTTCAATTCTTCCTGACTGGCATGCCCATGCACATGCACGGTGGCGATGCGGCTGTATATGACATTCGCACCCTGGCGGAAGAGATTGTCTATGGTCTTGGAAACGACCTTTTCGTTGCCGGGAATCGGAGAGGCTGAGATGATAACCGTGTCTCCCGGCTCGACTTCGATGTCGCGGTGATTGCCGTTGGCGATTCGCACAAGCGCCGATGTTGGTTCGCCTTGGCTGCCGGTCGCCATTATTATCACGCGGTCGTGCGGCAGACGGCGCGCTTCGTTCAACGTTACGATAGTGTCGGGAGGAGCCTTAAGATAGCCCATGTTCGTTGCCATCTTTACGTTGTTGCTCATACTGCGCCCGACCACCGTGACTTTGCGATCATGCCGAACGGCGGCGTCAATGACCTGCTGCATCCGCGAGATAAGAGAGGCGAATGTGGCTACCATAACTCGACCCGGCGCATCTGCAATTACCCTGTCCAGCGACTCGCCCACTACCTGTTCCGACTCAGTGTAACCCTTGACTTCGGCGTAAGTGGAATCGGAGCAGAGCAGCAATGCCCCCTCGCCTGCCAGCCGCGCGATTGCGGCGAGGTCCATTGCGCGACCGTCGGCAGGTGTGTGGTCAATCTTGAAGTCGCCTGTGTGGATTACCGTGCCGATGGGCGTCGTCACCGCAATTCCCATGGCGTCCGGAATGGAGTGGCAGACCCGGAAGAACTCGATGCGGAAACAGCCCAGCCTGAAGGGCGCATGCGGTTCGACCACATTCAGCCGAGCGCTTCTTATCAGCCCGCGCTCACGCAATTTGACGGAAATCAGACCATGCGCGAGCCTTGAGGCGTACACGGGGACATCCAGCTCAGGCAATACGAATGGCAGAGCGCCTATGTGGTCTTCGTGCCCGTGCGTAATCAGGATGGCGCGAACTTTTTCCCTGTTCTCCACCAGATAGGTGATGTCAGGTATGCCCAAGTCAACGCCCGGCATGTCCTCTTCAGGAAAAAGCAACCCGGCGTCGATGACGATGATGTCATCATCGAACTCCAACGCCATCATATTCTGGCCGATTTCACCCAAGCCGCCGAGGGGGATAACCTTTAGGAATGAGTCTGAATACTGTGTGATGATTGACCCTGCTCTACATTGAATTCTTCCAGCCAATTATACCCGATTGAGTCGGGAGACGTAGTTCGACAGACTCACTACGAGCGATGTGCTGCGGATACCCCTATACTACCCCTGTCCGCGCAGGCGCGCGCGCTCTACGGGCTTGCTGGACGCCTTGACGGGCACCTAACCCCCTGTCCGTGCAGGCGGGCGTCCAGAGAGTTGGGAGGTGCGGATATACGACGGATGCGACGATTTCCAACTCTAAACTACCGCGAACCGCTCTGAAATTCAGAATGTCACCACATCCTAGTGCCTAACCTCGTGCATAAATCTGAATGCGATGCCTGTTGCTCTCGGTGACGTACACGCGCCCTTCGCTGTCGAGCTTAACCGAGGTTGGCGCCCAGAAGAACTTCTCGATGTGAGAGGATTCCTCATGCGGGTCGTCGTTGAAGAACTCGATGTCAGTCTTTTCCAAGTTCGCCCCTGCGCGCGCAGCCGCCTCCTCGATATTGATTTCTAGGAATGCGTCAGCCCACTTGGAATCGGTCGCTTCACCTCTGAGATTCTGCACGAAGGCGCCGTCCGAGTCCAGAACCTGCACACGCTCATTGCCCCAGTCAGCTACATAGATGAAGCCTTCGTCGTCCACGGACACGCTGGCGGGCCTGTGAAACTGCCCGTCGCCTCGACCTGATTCGCCGTATGCTGCTATGAACTCACCGTCCGCGGAAAACTTCTGAACTCGGTCATTGCGCCAGTCGGCAATATAGATGTCTCCCTCGGCGTCTATATCTATGCCCCAAGGCAGATCGAACTGGGCGTCGCCTTCTCCGGACGATCCAAATGAACTGAGGAACTGTCCGCTGGCGGTGAATTTCTGCACCCTGTTGTTATGGTGATCAACCACATAGATATTATCGTCGGCATCGACGGCGAGACCGGAAGGACCGTCCAGTTCACCTTCGGCAGAGCCTGTCTCGCCCCAACTTGGAAGCGGATCACCCGCAGAATCGAAGCGGACAATTCGGTTCAGGTACTCGCAGGCGACATAGGTGTTGCCCGCGCTGTCTCTCGCGATTGCGGTCGGCCAGATGAATTGCCCGTCGCCTTCGCCGTACTCACCGAACATGTCATAGTAATTGCTGTAGACGTCGTAGATGGTGACGCGCAGTCCTCGGTTGTCCCCATCGAGTGAGCGGCTTACCGTGTATATCTTGCCTTCGCCGTCAAACGCGGTGTCCACTGGATAGTAGAATCCGCGGCCTGTCATGGTCGAGAGGCCAATGGAATGGCTGTACTTCAGGAATTCGGTCTTCTGTACGGTAGTCATAGCTGAACCTCGCGGTCATATGTAATTGGCAGTCGAAGAAAACGTTGGATTGTGCTTCGGATGATTGCGATGTCCTGTGTCGCCGTGCGTCGGAAGCATAAGTATAATTTCACCTTCCGCAGTGCGCTCGATACGCAGATCGTCGTTGAGTGCGCTGAACTCGGCGAACATGTCGTCGTTCATGTGGGTGAGCGGCTTGAATTTCATGACGAAGGGTTCGGGTTCTGCCGCAGCCTGAATTGGGCGTGTGAGCGTCTGTGTCATATCGCTCCCAATTTGTGCAATGGGCATCTCGCCCCCCAAGCGCGAGACGAGATGCCCTTCAATGTTCGCTGAACTTTACTGAAATACTGTTAGAATTTTATGCCCGCTGGAACTCGTGCGAAGCGGCGACCATCTGGAACATCTGGGAGATGCGCTCCTCGGCGTGCTCGCTGATGTTGTCTGCGCTGACTTCAAGGTCGCCTAGCTTGGCGGCGAAGTTCTCCAGAACTTCCCGTGTGTCATCCGAGACGGCGACTACGCCCATCGCGTCGAGGCAGGCGTCCACCAGCCTGACTGAGGAGATCAGACCGTCGCTCTCCGATGCGACCCGGTTTATCATTGACCTGACCCCCGGCATGCTCACATCGCCGAGTTGAGCCGTGGCAAAGTTCAGACGCTCCACAAGCGTACCGGTGTCAATCCACTCCATGCCCTGGTGCCAACCCTCGACGCTGGGCGGATTGTTGAGCTGTTGCCCCATGTATTGCATCTGCATTGCCCTGTCCAGAATTTCGCGGCGGGGCCTTGTGAATTCCTGCGTCAGCCGAAGGGTGCTGGCAACCAACTCCGCGGGACTCTTCACCCGGATGAAGCGGATGTCCTCGTCGTTCTTGAAGAAGTCCGATGTGAACAGCGCCTCAAGCATAGCGGAGATTTCATAGCCACTATCGAAGTAGGCATCCACAAGCGTCTGGATGGCATCTTCATCACGCGGCGGAGAGTAGGGCCAGACAGGCACGGGCGGCTCTTCGGCTACGAAGAAGTCGTACAGGTGACGCGAGATGAAGCGCGCCGTCGCTTCCTGCTGGCAGATGATGTCGATGATGTCCTCGCCGTTGAAATTGCCCGTCTGCCCGAGGAAAGTCTTCTCGCCCTCGTCGTGGTCCTCGGGCTTGTACTCGAAGTGCCACGCTATTCTGCCGTAGGGCCATATAGAGTCCCGCTCGCCTCGAAGTGCCATATACTCGGTATTGCCCAATGTCCAGCCCGTGAACGCGCGTGACGCTTCCTTGATGTCGTCTTCGGAGTAGTTGCCCACGCCCATGCTGAACAGTTCCAGCAGTTCGCGGCCGTAGTTCTCGTTGATCGCACCCTTGTGATTGTCATGGTTGTCCAGCCATACGATCATCGCCGGGTCGCGCGACAGCTCGATGAGCAGTGTCCTGAAGTTGCCCAAGCCGTACCTGCGGAACATGCGAATCTGGTCGTTCAGAACCTTGCCCTGCGTAATCTTAGGATAGCCTGTTGCGAACACACTGTGCCAGAAGAGAGCTATCTTCTCTGTCAGCGGCGCCTTTGTGGAAATCATCTTGTACAGCCAGTAGGCAGCGGGATTGACCTGCCCCATCATCCCGGACTGCTCATGATGGTAGCGTCGAATGATGTCATCCGGCATAGCGGAATAATCGCTGGGATTGAGGAGTTCGGCGACCACCGCGTCGTACCCCTTATCTTCAAGAGCATCGAGTTCGTCCCGCGTCGCGCCGAAACCTGCCCGGCGTATAAGGTGTGCTATCTGTTCAACTGCCTGCGTTGTCTTGACGACCATAATGCCCTCCTGCGGTGTTTGGAATCTGCTGCATCCTTCAATCTTTGCTTGCTTGTTCAAGACTTGAATGCGAATTACTCGCACTCCTAGGCTTGCGCGCAGTATAGCACATGAAAGAGCGCATTTGGCAATTGTCCACCGGCTATTCTGAGCAGGCTTCGTCCTCTGTAACTCGACATCTTTTGGGACTCTCGGCATGGAAAGAATCCTCGCCCTCATTGATGCCCTCATTGATGCCCTCATTGACATAAATCTCCGCCTGTGGAAGGCAGTCGCCCGCGCGTTTTACCTTGTCTATGAATGCAAGTATAATTCGCGCATCAACAGCGCCATCCGTAGATGCTCAACCCGTGGCGAAAGGAGTCATTAACATGCAGTTCGGATTGCTATACGAGACGCAGCGCCCCTTCCAAGGCACTGAAATCGACTGGAACACCCTCTATAAAGAGACATTGGAGCAGTGTGAGCTTGCGGACCAAGTCGGCTTCGATGCGCTTTGGTTCGTGGAACACCACTTCCTGACCGGCTTTTCCGGTTCGCCCTGTCCCGAAGTATTGTTCGGCGCGCTCAGCCAGATTACGAAGCAGATTCGCATTGGCTTTGGCGTGTCCATTCTGCCGCACGCGCACCCCGTTCGCATCGCCGAGCGCGTGGCAATGGTTGACCAGCTCACTGACGGACGCGTGGAGTTCGGCACGGGCCGCTCCAACGCCTACGAGCAGCTCGGACTGGGTGTTGACCCGCGCGACGCCCGCGAGATGTGGAGCGAGTCCCTCTCCATCCTGCCCAAGATATGGCAGTCTGACGAGTTCGAGTACGAGGGCAAGTTCTGGAATGTCCCGTCTCGCCGCGTGCTGCCCAAGACATTCCAGAAGCCGCACCCGCGAATGTACCTCGCCTGCACCTCTGAAGACAGCTTCAGGCTCGCGGCGCAGAAGGGCATCGGCGTGCTGTCTTCCGCGTCCTACGCCGTTAATGTACTGAAGGACAAGCTGAAGATTTATCGCGATTCCGTAGGGGACGCAGAGCCTGCCGGAGCATTCGTCACCAACTTCTGGGGCAACAACGTGCATGGCTTCTGCGACTCTGACGACCAGTACGCCAAGGAGCTTGCCGCCGAGTCCATGAAGACCTTCTTCGGCCCCGACAAGCCGTACATCCAAGGGCGCATAGGCGCATACGAGCAGCTGCTGGAAGACTGGGGCGGCGTGCCCGACCACCTGCAGGCAGACTTCGGTCGCTGGCTGCGGCAATCGGACGAGGAGCACAAGGAGCTTGCCTCTGAGGTGGGCATCTCACTTGACTCGGGCCCCGGCGCCGCAAGAGCGGCCATCGCCGAACTGGACGCCAATGTGCTTGCCGACCGCGGCGTTATCATTGCCGGCAACCCGGAAAGCTGCCTGAAGACCATCGAGATGTATGAGGACATCGGCGTTGACCAGGTACTCATGATTATGCAGACCGAAACCATACCTCACGATAAGGTCATGAGCTCCATCGAGATGTTCGGCAAGTATGTCATCCCGAAGGCTCGGAATGGCGCCAAGGACAAGCTGGAAGCAGTAACGGCTGCGGACTAGTGATTAATCATCAGCGATCAGGCTCCGGATTTTCATGCGCCTGCCCGATGGCCGATTCCCCGTCGTTGACTAACTGACGAACCGATACACATATACACTAATCATACGGAGGAATATATCCGATGCCCAAGTTCGTGTTCCTGCCCCCACAGGATGATGACAGGCGAATGTTCGCCGCCCGTCTTGCAGACACCGAAGCCGAATGGGAGGTCGCCTCTCCGGAGACCGATGAGGAGGCGATGGACGAAATCCGCGACGCCGACGGCGTTTATGGCTGGGTCTCGCCGGAAGCCCTGCAAGTCGCCGAGCAACTGCGCTGGGTGCAGAATCCCGATGCGGGTCCCTTCTACGGCTACTACTACCCTGAGCTGATCGAGCACCCCCTGACGATATGCAATCCTCGCGGAATATACTTCGACCACATCTCGCACCACATCTTGATGTTCCTGCTGGCTCTGTCGCGAGGGCTGCCGTGGTACATGGACGCCCAAAGGCGCAGGGTGTGGGATAAAGACGCCCGCAAATCGCCGTACATAGACCTCGCCGGCGCGACTGCGCTCATCAACGGCGTCGGCGGCATTGGCCACGAGACGGCGCGGCTGTGCAGCGAACTCGGAATGCAAGTCATCGGCATCGAGCCGCGACGAGAGTTCGAGCTGCCCTATGTGGAGTTCCACACGCCCGACGAGCTGGACGACGTTCTGCCCAGAGCGGACTTCGTTATAACCACAGTGCCCCACACGCCGGAGACCGAATTCATCTTCAATGCCGCGCGTTTCCGCCTGATGAAAAGCAGCGCCTACTTCATCAACATCGGGCGTGGCATGGTCTGCAAGATAGACGACCTCGCCGATGCCATCGAAAACGGCACCATCGCCGGTGCAGGCTTGGATGTATTCGAGCAGGAACCTCTGCCATCCGACCACAAGCTCTGGGGATTGCCGAACGTGCTCATGACGCCTCACGTCGCCGTCAAGGACGCCGGCAACATCCCCGAACGCCGCTTCGAGATAATCCTCGACAACGCCCG
>JAGGDZ010000038.1 GCA_024648655.1 Chloroflexota bacterium
TTCAAATAACCGCTCCCTCTTCGTCATTACTCCCGGGTCTTCTATTCCACATTTTTCTAGCAATTCAGCAATTTGCCGACCTGTAAATCCGTTATTTGTATCTCCCAGTATGTCGGAGATAGATCTTAATACTGATTCATCAATCTTTTTTATGCTCATTTCCGTCTCCTATTTAACAATAGTCTTCGGCATTGAAGTTTGTATAAGCCTGTCAAATCAGAATTCATCTTGAAGTTGAAACTGGAGTTGACTGATTTGCTGCTTCAAACGAATATCTGCTGCGTTGAAGTAGTCCTCGTCAATCTCAACGCCCACAAACCTTCTCTCCAAATTCAATGCGGCGATACCCGTCGAGCCGACGCCCATAAATGGATCAAATACAAGGTCGCCGGGTTTTGATGCAAGTTTGACGATGTGTTCTAATACCTTGACTGGCTTTTGTGTCGGGTGTTTGGGGTTTTTCAGACGCTCAGCACCCATACAGATAGGCGTTTCAATGAAGTTGTGCATCTCTTTCTGCTCATTGTCAATCAGGTAATAATCCGATTCATGTCGCCTCGTCTCATGTGCGACGACTGTCGAAGTTCGGAGAACCTGATAGTCCTGGACATTTGGAGTCTTGTCCCTGCTTTTGTACGCCTCCAAAAGCTCGGCAATTGTTCGCGTTTGTTCGCTGCTCAGCGGCCCTTCCACATTTTGCCTCACACTGAAAGAAAGCCTGGCGATACTTATAGCCAATCTCTCAATCATATTCCCAAGTGAACTGTCGAAAGAGCGGACGAGCGCGGCGTAATACTGAATGTCTTCTCCAAGTGCCTCAATGAAGACATTATGAACCTTCATGTTGATGACACCATTCGGATTATCAATCTCACCTTCATGACGCAGTCTGAAGCCTTCGGCATAGTTTTCGATTGCTACAGCAACCAATGTTTGAATCGCTACTTTTCGTTCAATATCCTTCATGGCTATAGAAGTTCCTAATTATCCAAAGTTAGAAGAGCGTCGTCTGAGCAGATTTAGGATTGTCCTTAGTGTATTCGAAGCCGAGGTGGTCGTAGGCGCGGCGGGTGGCTACGCGGCCGCGGGGGGTCTTGTCGAGGAAGCCGAGCTGCAACAAGTATGGCTCGTACACATCTTCGATGGTGTCGGAGTCTTCACTAATGGAGGCTGCGATAGTGTCGAGACCGACGGGGCCGCCCTCGAATTTTTCGATAATGGAGCGCAGCATGCGGGTGTCGGTGCCGTCGAGTCCGCGCTCATCGACTTCGAGCTGCCTTAGGGCGTCACGGGCGAGGTCGGCAGTGATGATGCCGTCGCCTATGACCTGTGCGTAGTCGCGGACACGGCGCAGCAGGCGGTTGGCGATGCGGGGCGTGCCGCGCGCGCGGCGGGCAATTTCGGTTACGCCTTCAGGGTCGGCTTGGATTTCGAGTATGCGGGCGGAACGCTCCACTATGGTGGTCATGGCGTCTTCGTCGTAGAAGTCGAGGCGATGGATGTTGCCGAAGCGGTCGCGCAGGGGCGGGCTGAGCATGCCGTAGCGAGTGGTCGCGCCTATGAGCGTGAAGGGCTTGACGGTTAGGTTCATACTGCGCGCCCTGAGTCCCTTATCGATGACCCATGAGACGAAGTAGTCCTCCATAGCGGGGTACAGCACCTCTTCGACCACGCGACTGAGGCGATGGATTTCGTCGATGAAGAGGATGTCGCCTTCTTGCATCTGCGTAAGGGTTGCAACCATGTCGCCGGGGCGCTCAATGGCGGGGCCGGATGTGATCTTGATGCGGACGCCCATCTCGGTTGCCATGATGTTGGCAAGAGTGGTCTTGCCAAGTCCTGGGGGGCCGTATAGCAGGACGTGGTCTAGGGGCTCTCCGCGCTGCTGTGCTGCTTTGATGCCGATGGCGAGCAGATTCTTGACTGCGTCCTGGCCGATGTAGTCGGCGATGCGGCGGGGGCGCAGGCTGGTGTCCGTCGATTGGTCGAGTTCGTGGGGGGCGCCGGAGACGATGCGTTGGGTCATGGGGAACTCACATCGATAGACAGGATGTACAGGGTCTGAGATGGTCCTAATGAGTTGTTATAAATCTACCATGTTCGACTTCTAGGCGCATACGCGCTTTTGACGCCTCTACATAGGATTCGTCAATGTCGCAGCCGGCGAATTGCCTGCCTTCTTCTAGGGCGGCAACTCCGGTTGTGCCGCTGCCTAGGAAAGGGTCGATCACGAGGTCGCCGGGGCTGCTGTGCTTGCGGATGAGTTCGCGGAACAGGTCCAGGGGCTTCTGTGTAGGGTGTATTCGCCTGCCGCCGTGTCGAGGGATGGGGTATGAATAGTTGCCGCTGTCGTATCTACTGTGGAAGGTGGGGCTGCCGCCCTTGACGGCGACGACTGCCATCTCGCGGCTGTTGGACAGGTAGATGCACTTGCTGTTAAGTGGTACGGGGTTGGTCTTGTTCCAGACGATGAGGCGAAGCATTTTGAAGCCGGCGTCGGCGAGGGCGTCGTAGAGTTTGCCGATTTTCCACAGGTCGTACCAGACGATTGCGGTGCCACCGCGCCGCAGCACGCGGTACGTCTCGTGTGCGAGGGCATCGAGATCAATCTGTTGGTGGTCCCAGTCGCCGAAGTCCATGGATACGGCGAAGCGCTGCACGCCG